>NZ_CEWDFQ010000031.1:0-15742 GCF_982438285.1 Acetatifactor sp.
GTATATAGCATATCAAAAGTACTACTGAAAGTCAATATCCTTTGTTAACTTTGTCATATATTTACCAATTTTCATTTCTATTTTTGTATAATTTGTCTTGCATTTCTGCCTACCCTTTCCCTTTTTATGTAAAAAGCCACCAGCGTCCCTCCTTTTCTTAAGGGACAGCCGGTGGCCCCACTGTTTTTATTATAATTTTGTGTCCCATTTTCCGCAAAAGGGATCTACAGGGCTTTGCCCCCTGAAAGTGCTTTTTCCCGTCAGCTTATCAAACAATGCGTCTATTGCCCGGGGATTTGAATTGTACACATTGATATAGGTTTTCACCCGGGGAACATCCAGCAGATGGTATGGGTTTTCAACTGATATGAAAATAATGGGTTTTTCATGAATGTAAACCGGACAGTTGGCTCCCATGGGCTGCATCCACTCAATGCGCACCACTGTCTGATTGCTCTTTGTCACATAATTTGCGCAGTACAGGCACAGATCATAATGATCCAGTATATCCGTGGTCGGGCTGATATGTCCTTCCATATTGGCTTGATCCACAAAATAGGTGTCAACCTGGAATCCAAGCTCCAGAAGTCTGTTTTTCACTTCTTCGCAGACTCCTCCTCTGACAGAGTAGCCAAACTGTGCCGTCTCCGCTTCCAATGGATAATACAGTATTCTAGGGTATCTCTCAGGAGTAATGGGCAGCACGCCCTTTTGTTCTTTCACAAGCGTGATCGACTTATCCGCGCACTCATATGCCCAGTCACGAAATATCGGTCGTCCCACCGCCTTTTTTGCCGTTTCTTCTGTTGGAAGCATCACTCCTTTATGAAGCCCCAGAGCCGCTTTCATGCCAAGAATCCGCATGACCGCTTCCCAAAGACGTCTCTCGGACAATATGCCCTTTTCATACCCTTCCTTCATAAACCGGACATCCTCTTCTTCATTTCTGGTAAACAAAAACATATCGTTTCCGGCTTCGATACAGTAGGGCACCGCTTTTTTCCTGGGCATTGCCACAGTGAATCCAGTCATTGTGGTAGCGTCCGTACAGATCACTCCGTTAAAGCCCAGCTTCTCTCTGAGAAGTCCCTGCAGCAGCTCCCTGGACAAAGACGCCGGCAAAATATCTTCATCTTTTAAGTCCGGATTCAGTTTTCTGGAATATGCAGGCTGCAGGATATGTCCGGCCATAACCGCCATTACGCCGTTTTCGATGCAGGCCCTGTAAATTTCCCCGTAGGACGCCTCCCACTGCTCCACTGTCTTGTCATTTATGGTAGTGGCCAGATGCTGGTCTCTTTCATCGCAGCCATCCCCCGGAAAATGCTTTATGGTGGCCGCAATGCCCAGACTCTGCAGCTTTTTCAGATAGGTAACGCCCATTTCCTTCACCAGCAGCGGATCAGAACCATAGGTACGTGTATTTGTAATGGGGTTTCTGAAATTATAGTCCACATCCACAATAGGAGCAAAAGCCCAGTTGCATCCCACTGCAGAAGCCTCCTTTGCACAGATTTCGGCCAGGCGCTCCGCATGCAGGCTGTCCCGGGTGGCGGCAATCTCCATTGGCGATCCAAATGTAGTGCCCTCATTTACGATACCGTCCCCTCCTTTTTCCAGATTTGCAGCAATCAACAGAGGTATTTTTGATTCTTCCTGCACCATCCTGGTATATCCGATGGTTTCCCTTATGGATGCAGGCCGGTACATCACTCCCCCCGGTCTTAAATGAGACAAAGTCTCGTTCCAGTTTTCCCTGGAAAAATTGAGTACGGAAATGCAGAACAGCTGCTCCAGCCGTTCATCATCATCCATTTCCTCCAGTGTATTTTTCACCCATTGAATTCCTTCCTCATCCAGATTAAAGGGCGGTGCCCCCAATACTTTTTTATATTCCATTTTCATCTTAATCGTTCCTCATCTTTCTAAATTTCAGTGGTTCCATGCCGGTCCGCTTTTTAAATACCTTCGTAAAATAGGAAAAAGAGCTGAAACCGACTGTTAGAGCAATTTCGCTTACAGGTATCGCTGTTGTCAATAGAAGTTCCTTTGCCCTTTCTATCCTTCTCTGGCTGATATATTCCGCAAGTGTTGTCCCAGTCTCTTTCCGGAATACTCTGCTTAGATAATCACCGTTTAAAAACAGGGCCTTGGCGATCTGTTCATTGGACAGATGCTCTTCCAAATGCGCTTCCACATATTCTTTCGCCCTGTCTGACAGCGTCTGCCTGACGGTCTTAATAACCTTTTGCCTGATGGTGCACAGCTTGTGCGCCAGCATTTCCACAAATTTAACATATTGCTCTCTACTTCTAAACGCCCTGTTCATCTGTATCTGCAGATCGCTTTCCATCAAAAAATCAGTTCCACATTTCCAGTCTGCGGCACAGGCATAGGCCGCCTGCATACAGATTCCTGTGTAATCTTCAAGTATGCCGCTGTTTAAGCTTCCTTCTGAAATATTCTTTCTGGCAAATCTGCAGATGGTATCCGTGATCTCCTTCTCTGTCCCTGTTTTCATCAGGTTTTCCCACTGCTCAGGATCCGGCTGGGGAAACTTTGTTTTCCGGATAGGCAGATCCTCCTCCAAATACGCTGTCAACTCCTTTTTCAGCACCTGCCGCTTCGCTTTGGAAAGCAGCATTTCACACAGCTTAGGCAGCTCCCCTACCGTAGCGCAGGGCGCATAAAAAGCATTGAAATAGCATTCCAGATATTTTCTGCAGATTTTAAAAAATCGAGCCAGCTCTTCCTCCAGTTTTTTTGACTTCCCTCCTTCCTGATACCCACCTTTACGCACGGATGATTCACAAAGCCCCTCTGGACTCTGCACTTGACTTTCATCAAATATTATACCGGCTAAAAACTCTTCCATCCAAAACACCCAGCCTTGCTTTTTAATCAGAATCTCATCCGCCATATTGCGTATTGCAAATCTCACATTCTTGTCCTCCCAAGCATTTACATCTTCATGACTAAACAATATATCGATCAAAAACAGACGGTAACGATATTCCTTTTGAAAAGGCTTGTCAATGCAGATGAACAGCTCTTCCAGAAGCTTTTCCGATACGGAAAGCTCTCCTGTCAGCATATCATTCCAAAGTTCCTGGGAAAGGCGATCCCTGTTGCGGATAAATAATTTTTCTCTGACGGCAGCGTTTTTCTGACGTTTGATCTTCTGTACCTGTCCCAGCGCCTTTTTCAGCGCTTCCTTAAGTTCCTCATATGCCACAGGTTTCAGCACATAGTCGATACTCCCAAGCTGAAGAGCCTTCCTGCTGTACTCAAAATCCGCATGACAGGTAAGGATCAGCGCAACCACTGATATTCCCAGCTCCCTGATCCACGAAAGAAGCTCCAAGCCACTTCCGCCAGGCATTTCAATGTCGCATAGGATCACATCTACAGACTCCGTCAGCAGGATTTCCTTTGCCGCGACTACGTTTCCTGCCGTGTATACCTTCTCAAAGCCCAGTTCTCGAAAATCGACACCGTGCTTTAAGCCTTCCAGGGCATATTCTTCATCGTCAACCAATAATATCCGATACATTTTCCTGCCCTCCTGTTCTGATAAAAGGAATCTTCAGCCTTACCTCGCTTCCCCCCTCTTCTTTATTTGCAAAATCCACAAAAACCGGCTTTCTGTAAGTATAGCGCAGCCGCTCACACACATTAAAGATTCCTGTATGTTCTCCTCTTTCGTCAGTTTCCATAGTTCTGCTTTCCAGTTTTCTCAGCGCTTCAGCAGAAAATCCCTTCCCATTATCCGAAATAATGATTTCCAGATACTCCTTCCCGGCTCTTCGCGCCGAAACCTCTATTTTCAGGCGCTTGTTCGCTATTGCTCCATGCTTAAAGGAATTTTCCACAAATGTGATCACCGTAAAAGGCGGGATCAGCCCCTCCTCGATCTCTTTGTCAAACTGTACTGTTACATAGAGCATATCCCTCTGCAGTATTTTTCGTATATCCGCATAACTGCTCACATATCCGCATTCTTCCCTGATACGGACAAAGCTTCTGTCAGCCCGGAAAACATATCGAAAATATCGGGAAAGGTTCAGAACCAGCTCCTGTATCACGCGATCCTGCCCTGTCTCCGCCAGGCTGTATATACCATTCAGGGAATTCAGGAAAAAATGGGGTCTGATCTGATACTGAAGCTGAAGAAGCTCCAGCCTCTGCTCCGTTTTCTGCTTTTCCAAGAGCTCCTCCTGAAGTTTTTCCAGCTGGTTCATCATGTGGTCGAAGGCTTCGTAAATCATTTGAAATTCCACCGCCATATTTTCCTGCCATCCTGCCCTTACCTTGGTATCTCCTTCGGCGATCCGCGAAATCGTGTCTGCCAAATGCCTGGTTGGTTTCAAGATCTCTTTTCTTACCAGTATTACACACACAGGGATCAGAAGCATTCCCGCCGCAATCAGGATCGAGGATACCCCATACAGCTCCATCACATTGGCATAAACCGCTCTCTCGGGAATCAACCCCGCCAGATAAAAGCTTCCCATGCGGGAGGCCACATACAGCTGCAGCCAGCGCTGCCCTCCTACTTCCACCCATTCTCCCTCTGAAAGCTCTGCCGGAGACTGTGAATCCTCAGGCAACGGAAACAGGCTTTCCATGTACTCTCCCGTTTCATCGCACAGTACCACATTACTGTCCTCAGAAAAAAAACTACCCATGTTCATGCAGTTTTCCGCCTTTAACAAAATACCAATATGGGCATTTCCATATTTAATATTGCGCATAAGATAGACCTGAGGGCCTTCAAAGCAGAACCATTCGGAGGGCGTGCTCCTGTTTTTCTCCAAAAGGGTTTCCACCGCCTCACTGAGGTCCTCCCTGATGGCGTACTCCTGCTCAACCTTGCCCGCCAAATAGCATCGGGACACGGAGGAATCGTAAATATACATATAATCGATAGCTTCATAACCGGCCACTGCTTCAACCAGCCTCTGGTATGCCTGGTATTTATACAGCTCATATTGTTCCGGATATACCCGTGAAAATGCAATGGCCTGAACGGCTTCGTTTCCGGTCACATAGGCGCGCAGATAATCCTCCAGATTCTCCAGCCTGTCATCCAGGTTGTACATATAATAGTCCATCAGCTGAAGCTGGGATTCATAGGATTTCCGCTTCAGCACCGATCCGCTGTAAAACATGATAAACAGCAGCAGCAATACCAGAGGCAGATAAACCGCGCATAAGATCAGCATGGCTTTAAAGTGAAGAGTTCCTGTTTTTTCTAAAAACGTCGATTTTTCCATCACTGTCTCTCCAGGATTTTATTTCCTTTCTTCCTCATCCTAAGACCGTTGACCAGCACCGCAAGAGAACTGACTGACATTGCGAAGCCTGCCAAGGCCGGATTCAGATTTCCGGATATAGACATTATAATTCCTGTCAAGTTGTAAAGAAAAGCCCATGCCAGATTTTGGCGGATATTTTGGTGAAGAGCCCTGCTTAACTCCACCAGCGCCGGAAGCTGCAGCAGACTGTTTTTTCCTATTACAATGTCTGCCATCTCCTGAAGAGCGTCACATCCGCAGCCCAGCGCAATTCCTGTTTCCGCTTCTGCCGCCCCCGGAATATCGTTGAGCCCATCTCCTGCCAGCACCACTCCCTTTTTTCCGCCGCAGGCTTTTACCATTTCCGCCTTCCTTTCGGGACTGCACTCGGCCTCCACCCGTGTAATCCCCGCTTTTTCAGCGATCCGGAGAGCTTCCTTTCTTTTATCCCCGCTTAAAAGCACAGGCTCAATCCCCTGTTGTATGAGCCGTTCCACAGCCTCTTTGGTGCCCTTACGCAGAGTGTCCTCAATTTCCAGGAAGCCCTCTGTGCGCCCTACTGCAAAATAGATACTTCCCTCCTTTGCTGTTTGCGCTGATTCCAGTTTTCTTCCGATTCTTTCTTCCACAAATTCTTTGCTGCCCACAAACATTTTTCCAAGGGGAGTTCCGCCTTCCACACCGTTCCAGTATTCCTGAAAGTATTCCGGCTCCGTCTCGTCTCCGTACTGGACGGCGAAGCGCCGGATGGCCTTTGCCGCCGGATGATTTGACCTTTTTTCTATTCCGCCAAGCAGGGAAAGAATCCGGGATTTTTCATCGGGATAATTTAATTCAAATTTTTTCACCTGAAGTTCGCCCGTAGTCAGGGTGCCTGTTTTGTCAAAAATCACTGTGCCTGTCCGGCGCAGCCTTTCAAATTTTCCCTCTTCCCGGATAAAAATCCCATGATCTGCCGCCGCGCCCAGAGTACTGATCACGCTGATGGGAACCGCCAGCCCCATGGCGCAGGGGCAGGCCGCCAGAAGCACGCTGAGCGCGCACTCCACTGCTTTTTCCAGATCCCCCGGACGAAAAAAGCCATACCATGCGAACAATGTGATAAGGGCCGTCACCGTTACGGCCGGGACAAAATACGTCATGAGACGATCCGTAAGAGAAACTGCCACAAGCTTTTTTCCCCGCATTGCCGAAGACGCCTCCTCCATCAGCCGGTAAAAAATGTTTTCCTCCGGCTTTTTATCCGTCTCATACACCCCATAGCCCCTGATAACTATGCTGGCGCCCTCAACCCTTTCCCCCGGGCCTTTTTCCACCGGATAATACTCGCCTGTCAGCACCGATTCGTCCAGGCAGAGATTTCCTTCCAGTATCACTCCGTCCACCGGAACCCTTTCCCCCGCCCGCACAACTATCCGCATTCTAGGTTTCACCTCTTCAACAGAGATCTCCCTTTCCCCTTCCCCGGTGAGAATCCTGGCCTTTCTGTTTTTATAGTTTATCAGGCTGCGGATTCCATCCGCGCTCTGTCCCCTGATCCCAAGCTCCAGAAAACGCCCGATCAGGACCATGGTGACCGCCGCCGCCAGATTGTCAAAGCAGGGCCTCATCTCCCCTCCCGGAACCGCCAGTGCAAAAACGCTGTATACATATCCAGCCGTGGCAGCCAGAGCAATGAGTACGGCCATGCTGCCCCTGCCGTTTGCCAGGGCGCCTTTGGCTTCCCGGTAAAACTCAAAGACTACAATTCCCTGCACCAAAGTCCCAAGCAGCAGCTGAACCGCTGCCGGCATGGCTTTCCCAAACCCATTCAGCAGCACAGAGCAGAAAAAAGCCATCAGCACAAATCTGCGCAGACGCACTTTTCTTTTTCTTTCCAGCTCCTTTATGCTTTTGCCTTCACCTGTCATCTCATCCAGCCGGTATCCGGCCCGGCGCGCCGCCTGGCGCGCCGCTTCCTTGTCCGCTCCGTCGTCATAGCGAATCACTACTGTGTCCATTAGGTAGTTTACCTCGGCCTCCAGAACGCCCGGGGTCTTTTCCAGTGCTCTCTTAAGAATATCCGCGCAGGCATAACATACCATTCCGGATACCTGCAAAACCTCAGTCCTCGTATTCGTATCCATCTGCGTCACACTCTTTTTCTTTCCCGAAGCCCAAAAAATCTTTTATTTCCCTGAAATTAATTACAAACTTTACGATCAAGATGGCTCCCGCCACACAGCAAAGCATAAGCTTTCCCCCTTTGCCGTTTTTATTCCTGCCATGCGTTCATTCCTTTCAAAAGCAGCCGGATACCAAGCAATATGGTGATTCCAGCGCTGATCTTTAGAGCTATCCCCCGGGTCTTTCCGGTGATTAAGCCATGCAGTGTGCCAAAAAGCAGAAGCACCGGAATGGTTCCTGCCACAAAGAAGCACATTTCGGCTGCCGCCCAGAGAACGCTGCCGGTTCCCGCCGCGTATACCTGGGCTGCGTTCAGCCCCCCGCAGGGCAGCAGCTCCGTCAGCATTCCCGCAAGAAACGGGCCGCTTCCTTTTGCTTTCTGGAAAAAAGTGGAAAGCAGTTTCCCCGACGCCGGCGTCAGTTTCTTTTTGATCAGGCCCATATGAACAAGGCCCATGACGATCATGACGCTCCCGCAGACCACAGGAAAGAGAAAACGGAAATATGTATTTTGATAAAACAGCATTCCTGTCATCCCAAGCAAAAGCCCCGTGAGCGCGGCGGTGACCATTCTTCCTCCATGGTACGCAAGCTGTTTTATCAACAGCAGTCTGCCGCCGCCTTTTTCTCCAACTGCCACAGTCATAATGATCCCGCCGCACATGCCTACGCAGTGCACGGAAGTCATTACCCCATATAAGAAAAGCATTTACTCCCTCCTTATCCTGATTTTTGTCCTGCCATTCAATATCACACGCAAAACCGCGCGCCCGGTGTGATCTGCCCGGAAGGTCTGCCCGATGCCCTCCGCCACATAAGCCTGAAGGGGCTTCAGCCGTGCGATTCCTATTTGCTGCTCCTTTTTTTCACTGCCGCTGCACAGCACAAGCTCCAGATCACTGCCATCCGTGCTCACCGCCCGTGCCACCATCACGTCGGGATAGGAGCACTCATCCAGCACCGGCCCTGCAAGCGCCTGGGCTGCCGGCCCCTTATGTATAGTGTCAAACCAGTCTCCCTTCCTTGCCCATTTACTCAGGCACAGATAGGCCATATTGATGACGGCCACATCCTTATACCGAAGGATCCGTGGATTTTTGGAGGCCTTCAGATAATGTCTTTCCACCGCCTCCAAGGCTTCCAGCAGCTCGTAATCTCCATACTCAGCCGCAGCCTGTTCCAAAAGCCCGCAGTACATGCTGGGATTTTTGGTCATTGTCCCCAGATCCACCGCCTGCTCCCAGGGAATGCTTTTCAGATAGGCCATGCCGTCCTTTATGCCCACCACCTCATCCTTTACCAGGGCGAAGCACCGTCTTGCCAGTCCCGGATAAATTGGTTCGTACTCCAATCCCAGGGAAATCCCTCCAATGGGAGAGACATTCATCGCCGGCTTGTGCATGAATCTGCAGGCTCCGAATAAATAATGCCGCATATCCGCCACGCATCCGTCCGCCTCCACAAATTCCCTTTTCAGGGCCTCGTTATACTGGTCCAGTATATCCGCGGCATAGGAGGTGTTATGATCCCTGTCATAAATCATGGTTCCCAGCATTCCATAGGAGTTGCATATGGGAAAGGCGATGTGGGGTTCACAGGGGATCAGCACGGCCGGATACCGGCTCTCCTTCCACTGCCTGGCCAGCAGCTCCGTAAGGCTTCCCGCACTGTAAGCATATTCTCTCTTTCCTTCTCCCTTGAAAGGACGAAAACGTATAGAGCCCTCTTTTTCATAGCGGCGGTCATTGGGATTGGCCCCCGAAACCGTTTCCCCCCGGAGCAACCCGCCCCTGAGCATGATGTTTTCCCTTTCCACAGGATCCGGGTTCCAGCGAAAATGACCGCCCAGGCATTCCCACTTCCAATAGCCGCAGCACCTGGGATCGGTAAAGGCTTCGATCAGAAATCTCCAGGCCCTGTTCTGGTATCCGTGAAAATTGGGCGTATATTTGCACTGCATCAGCATCAGGGCATATCCCAGCGCCGCAAACTGATAGCGGTATGCTCCCATGGAATTGATGGAGGTTTTGTTGTAATCAGTAAAATCGCCCTTTTCCCGCAGGGTCATGTCAAACAGATATCCGGCGGCCTTAAGTCCTCTTTCATCCAGCTCCCGGTAGTCCTGCTGCTCTGTGTTTTTTACTGCCGCTGTCTTTTGGTCGGTTTCGCCTTCCCTGCAAAGCTTCTCCACCGGTTCCATGATTTCTGAAAATCTTTCCGTTCTGCGGGCTCTGTCCCTGAGAATACGCCTTTCCAGGAGCTTCTGACGAAACTCAAAATACCCCAGGCTTACCGCCGCGGCGGCCATGGGAAGGAGCAGCGCGGGAGGGCCCACGTCGCCGCCTTTTAAAAGCCCTCCCGCCGCCCCTGCCAGCCAAAGCGCCGCCATAAGGGCAATATTTCCGTAAAGCTCGATCACCTTCCGGCCAATGGTAAAAAAGCACATTAATACTGCGATCCCAAGTAATACTCCCTGCCAGGTCCCCCAGGAAAAAAAGCCTCCGCCGGGAACCACAAGCCCCAGAAAGCAGCGTATGAGACGTGGAGGCAGTGGGATTCCCAGCCATGCTCTCACGCACCAGGGAAGAATGCCAATCAGGCATAAAGCTGCGTACTGTATCCTTCTTTTAAGCCGGATTTTTTCCATGACCGGGCTGTTGGCTCCGGTCTGAGGCCCGGTTTCCGTAATCAGGGGAGTTTCACTCCACCGTTTTAGTTTTTTTTGCAGTTCTTCCATATCACTCACCATTCTGAAGCGTTACAAACTATGCCGTCTGTCAGCGTCTGCGCCGCCTGTCTTTTTACTGCGCTGCCCGGGCAGCGTCCATCTGTTCCTGTTTTACAGTAATGATCTCATCGATACCGGCCGCCGCAAGTCTTTCCTGAAATTCCTGCAGCATGCTGTCCGGATCAACCGTACCGTTCTCGAGCACCATCCGATATTGGCTCATAACCGTATTCACAGCCGCCACTTCTGTTGATACGCTGTTTAGATCAAAGGACAGGCCGAAGGCCGGAGATTTTTTCGTGCTTTCATTAAACTGCTCCGTAATGGTCCAAAGATCGTCCACATCGCTGTCCCACAGATAGGTGATGAAATTATTTCCGATCTCCCAATGATTGAACACATATCCGCTGTCTGTGACTCCCTCCGGCAGGGTCGCTTTTCCCTCTTCATTCAGAACATAGTGTTCACCTTCGATGCCGTTTGCCAGAAGGTTCATCAGGTCTGCGTCCGTATAAAGAAGATTTAAGAATTCCAGAGTCTTTTCCACGTTCTGACAGTTTCTTGCAATGCCCATCTGCAGGGCCGCCACATCCTGGGTGCAGGCAATAGGTTCTGATATATTCACCTGTATCAGCTCTACACCGGAATTTTTCGTTTCCTGTTCAGCGTATCCTGGTTTCATATTTGCCAGCCACGCAAAAGCTTTCCCCGCAGCCATAAGGCTGGAGCCGGTTTCCTGAGTGGTAGTGATATCCTCATATACATATCCCTCGTTAAACCACTGGTTCACCAGCCGCAGCGTTTCCTCATACTCCGGCGTTTCAAACAAATTCACCACCTGGGCGCTTTCGTCGTCCAGCATTACCACTCCCATTTTATCCTGAAGCAGATCAAACTGGCTGCCCAGGATCATTTCGCTGATGGAGGTTGCGGAATCAAAGCTGACCAAGGGATATACATCCGGCTCATTTTCCTTGATGATCTGAAAGACCTCTCCCAGATCCTCCCAGGTTTGTATGGACTGCGTGTCAATATTATATTTCTCCACCAGATCCTTACGCATTACCGCTCCATACTCTACGCCGTACTCCTTCGTAGGCGGCAGACCGTAGAGCACGCCTCCCACCTTACAGCCCTCCAGGTTCTCTGCCCCGATGACTTCCACCGCATCCGCACAGTAAGTATCCACCAGATCTGTAATATCCACCAGCTGCCCCTGGGCGATCTGACTGCTCATATTAAAATTCTGGGATATCAGAAGCGTGTCCAGCTTCTCATCGCCGGACAGCATCAGAGTCATCTGCTGCACATAAGATGCCACATCCAGAGGCATCAGCGTTACCGTTGCGTTAATCTTTTCCAGAGTGATCTCACTCATGGCTTCAGATACCTGAGCCGCGTCCGCATAATTGGTCATTGAAAAATACGCCATGACAATTTCATAGGGTTCTTCTTCCTCCGAGGCTCCCTGTCCGGAGGCTTCCTCCTGCCCGGTCTGCGACTGGGAATCACCCGACGCTTCGCCCTGTTCCTGCGTGCCGCATCCGGCCAGGATCCCCAGACTCAAAACTACGCTCATCACTGCTGCCAGCCACTTCTTTTTCATAATCAACCTTCTTTCTGCGCGGATATTATTTTGAAAAGACCCGCCTGCCGCGCTCTGGCAATGTCTCTTCCTCCTCAGCCCTTCACGGCGCCGAGGGCGATTCCCTTTACAAAATATTTTTGGAAAAACGGATATGCGGCCAGCATCGGCACTACACCCACCACCGCAATGGCCATTCGAACGGTCTGACTGGGCAGATCTGCAGCGCTCACATTGCCTCCTAGACTGGTTGTACTCAAAAACTGAATATTTGAGGTCATGCGATTGAGCAGATTCTGCAGGCTGAACAGACTGCTGTCCGTAAGGTACACTAACCCATTGGTCCAGTCGTTCCAATAAGTCACGCTGATAAAAAGCCCCAGTGTGGCGAAAATAGGCTTGGACAACGGAAGAACCACACTTGTGAAAATTTTAAACTCCTTTGCCCCATCCACTCTGGCCGCCTCCAGAATCTCCACCGGAATGGAGGACTGGAAGAAGGTTCTGGCCAGCATCACATTGTAGGCCTGAACTAAGAGATTGGGGATCAGCAACGCCCATACGGTATTCTTAATATGAAAATACTGTGTATAGACCAGATATGTGGGTACCAGTCCCCCATTAAACAGCATGGTGAAAAAAACATAAAATGTCATGACCTTGCGTCCCGGCAGTTCCTTTCGGGAAAGAGGATAGGCACAGGCTACCGTCAGCCCAAGTCCAGACAATGTCCCCAGTACCGTAACCAAAATAGAAATCCCATAAGCCCTTAGGATGGTGGAGGCACTTTTCCACAAATATTCATAGGCTCCCAGACTGAACACTTCCGGCCAAAACCGATAGCCGTTCCTTGTAATATCCAACTCATCCGTAAAAGAGGAAACCACCAGAAGGAGGAATGGCAAAATAATTGAAAGAGCCACCATTCCCAGTATCAGATATGCGATTATTTCCAGTTTTCTGCTTTTGATCATTTTACCTCATCTCCGCGCATCCCATGTCTGCGCCAACGGCGTGTTTTTGATTTTCCCTAAAACAGTGCGTTTTCAGGACTGCGTCTTCTCACTATCCAGTTTGCCAGCATCACTACCGCAAATCCCACCACGGACTGGTAAAATCCGGCCGCCGATGACATACTGATATTTCCTATACTGAGCAGTGCATTGTAGACATATACGTCTATGGTATTTGTGACATCATATAAGCTTCCTGAATTCATAGGCACCTGATAAAAAAGACCGAAGTCCGAATAAAAAATCTTACTCACTCCCAAAAGCACCATAAGGGTAATCACTGACGACAGCTCCGGCAGCACCACATGCCTGATCTGCTGCCATTTTGTGGCCCCGTCCAGGGCTGCCGCCTCATAATAAGTGGGATCAATCCCCACTACTGCAGAAAAATAAACAACGGAAAGATAGCCGCAATTTTTCCAGAGCTGTACAAAGGTAAGAATAAAAGGCCAGTATTTTTCCTCCGCATACCAGGATATTTTTTCCATTCCTATTGCCCGTAGAACAGTATTGTTAACAAATCCTGATTCTCCGCTTAAAAAAGCATACACCAGATAACTGACTATGACCATGGATATCAGATAGGGAAGCATCATGGCGCTCTGGAGCATATTTCTAAACAACCGACTTCTGATTTCATTAAGTAATATGGCAAACGCTACACAAACCACCGTATTTAAGGCGATAAACACAAGGTTGTACAAAATTGTATTTCTGGTGATGATAAAGGCATCTGGGGTCTTAAACAAATATTCAAAATTTTTTAAGCCCACCCAGGGGCTCTTCCATATCCCCAGATTAAAATTTATACTCTTAAAGGCAATCGCCAGTCCTGCCATTGGCAGATAATTATTAAACAGGAAATATAGCCCAGCAGGCAGAAACATGAGATAAAGGGGAATCCACCTTTTAAATCTCCGCAGCTTTCTGTTTCTCAATCTTTTCCCTCCTTATCCAAAAATAGTTTTTGATCTTTTGACCCTGTACTCAAATTTATTATAGGAAAGAAAAAGTAGAAAGAATAATAATTTTGCGATGTAAAATAGAAAAATTCCGACCTGATGACAGAATGAAAAATGCGACAGGTACTGATGAGCCCATCTCTTGCTCCAAAGAATATGTGGCTTGTAAAAAGCCACCAGCGTCCCTCCTTTTCTTAAGGGACAGCCGGTGGCCTTCCAAATGGCTGTAAACGGAACGAATCCCATTTACCCGCCTGCTTTGCAGCTATGAATTTTTATGACAAGCTTGTCACAAATCTATCGAAGGCTTCCTGCCCTTCCGGCGTTCTCTTGTAAACTCCTGCGTCCTCCAAAACCTCCATGAACACCAGTCCGATCTCCTCCTGGATGATCTGGTCGATATTGGAGGCGTCGATCTGTGCATATTTGGGCTTAAATTCCTCCACCCAGTCCGCATGCTTTGCAAGAACCTGGTCTGTACGCAGATCCGCTCCCGTAAGGATGGCCTCCTTTAGCAGGGCCATTTCCTCCTTCAGACGGGCGGGAAGCACTGCAAGTCCCATGACCTCTATCAGGCCGATATTTTCCTTCTTGATATGATGCAGCTTTGCATGGGGATGATATACGCCCAGAGGGTGCTCCTTTGTGGTGATATTGTTCCGAAGCACCAAATCCAGCTCATAAAGCTCCCCTCTCTTTCTGGCGATGGGGGTAATGGTGTTGTGGGGCTCGCCCTCCGTCTCTGCAAAGATGAAAGCTGCCTCATCTGTATAGCTTCTCCATTTTTCCAGGATCACATCCGCCAGGGCAATGATTCTGTCTGTATCCGCTGCCTGGAGACGGATCACCGACATGGGCCAGTTGACAATTCCGGCTTTTACATCCTCGTATCCCGCCACAGTAAAGCTTCTTTCCACAGGGGCCTTTGCCATGGCAAACTCATAGCGTCCTCCCTGGAAATGATCGTGGCTTAGGATGGAGCCCCCCACAATGGGAAGGTCTGCGTTGGAGCCCACAAAGTAGTGGGGAAACTGCTTCACAAAATCAAAGAGCTTGCAGAAAGCCGCGTGATCAATCTTCATGGGCACATGCTGAGAATTAAACACAATGCAGTGCTCATTGTAATAGACATAAGGAGAATACTGAAAGCCCCACTGGCTGTTGTTTATGGTCACCGGAATAATGCGGTGGTTCTGCCTTGCAGGATGATTTATCCTGCCTGCGTAGCCCTCGTTTTCCTTGCACAAAAGACATTTTGGATACCCGGACTGCTTTGCATTTTTGGCCGCTGCAATGGCTTTGGGGTCCTTCTCCGGCTTAGAAAGATTGATGGTGATGTCCAAATCGCCGTACTTTGTGGAGGTGACCCACTTTTGATCCTTGCAGATACGGTATCTGCGGATATAATCAGAATCTCTGCTCAGCTTGTAATAATAATCAGTCGCCGCCTGAGGAGACACATTTTCATACAGCTCGAAAAAACGTCTGATTACCTCGCTTGGACGGGGCATCAGCATGCTCATAATCTTCGTGTCAAACAGGTCCCGATAGACAATGCTGTTTTCCGTCATCAGCCCCTTTTCAAAGGCATAATCCAGCATCCCCGAAAGAACCTCCTCCAGCTCGTCTTCTCTCATTGTGACATCTGTGTCAGAATCCTCCAGCTCATCTAACCCAAACAGCTCCAAAAGCCGGTTGGTGGTGAAAATCACGTCCTCTTGGGGAACAAGGCCGGTCTGTACGCCGTAGGACACCAGTTTTTTGATATAGGTCTGAATCATTGCTCTCTTCCTCCCAGAATATTATGGTCTGCGCCAATGGAGCTGCCCATGGTGCTGCGCACCCGTCAGATGCGGCAGGGGCCGTCTCCAATCTCCACCACATAAAAGTCAGCGGCATATCCGATTTTTGCTTCATAGGCTTTGCCCACCTGTTCAACGAAAGTGTCGATGGCGTCGTCCCGCACAATACTCACCGTGCAGCCTCCAAAG
>NZ_CEWDFQ010000032.1:0-15358 GCF_982438285.1 Acetatifactor sp.
GCGCTTTACAGCCAGCAGGATGAGCGGGGCCAGATATGAGACAACTTCTGTGAAGATTCAGGCGGCAGAGCATATATTTACACTGTCGGCTTCCAGGCTTTTGTTTGATGGATTTATGAGTGTATACATGCAGGAGGAGGATAAGGAGGCGGAAATTTCTCTTGCGACAGAGCTGGATAAGGTCAGCTGACTGGAGTATCTTTCCTTTGATCCCAGGCAGCATTTTACCCAGCCTCCGGCCCACTACACAGAGGCCTCCCTGGTGAAAACCCTGGAGGAGCTGGGCATCGGCAGACCCAGTACTTATGCGCCTACCATCACCACAATTCTGGCCAGACGCTATGTGGTAAAGGAGAATAAAAATCTCTATGTGACGGAGCTGGGAGAGGTGGTAAACAATATGATGAAGGAGGCGTTCCCCAGCATTGTGGATGTGAATTTCACAGCCAACATGGAGGCCCTTTTGGACGGGGTGGAGGAAGGCACCGTAAAGTGGAAAACCATTGTATCCAATTTTTATCCAGACCTGGAAGAAGCGGTAAAAAATGCGGAGAAGGAGCTTAAGGAGGTCACCATAGAGGATGAAGTGTCCGATGAGGTGTGCGAGCTCTGCGGCAGGCATATGGTGATTAAATATGGTCCTCACGGACGGTTCCTTGCCTGCCCGGGCTTCCCGGAGTGCCGCAATACCAAGCCCTATTTTGAGAAGATCGGAGTTGCCTGTCCCAAATGCGGGGGAGACATAGTCTTGAAAAAAACTAAAAAAGGCAGAAAATATTATGGCTGCATCAATAACCCCGAGTGTGATTTTATGGTATGGCAGAAGCCATCCGGGGAGAAGTGTCCCAAATGCGGCGATATGCTTCTGGAAAAAGGAAATAAACTGGTGTGCATGAACGAACAGTGCGGCTATGTGACCGGGAAAATCCCTGTGGAAAAGCAGTGATAAGCAGGGAAAAACAGGGGTAGTGTCAGAATTGTCTCATAAATCAAAAAAAATACAAAAAAATTAACTGTATGCACATTGTAATCTGATTTTATTTGTGATAAAATGTTTATATATTGTAATCGGTCTCAATAAAACGGAGGAATGTGTATGAGCAGTGTACAGCTATTGGACAAGACCAGGAAGATCGGCAAGTTGTTGCACAATAATAATTCCAGCAAGGTGGTTTTCAACGATATTTGCAGTGTGATGCGTGAAATTTTGAATTCCAATGTGCTGGTGATCAGCCGCAAGGGCAAGGTGCTGGGGGTGGGGAAGTCCGATGGGATCGAATCCATCACGGAGCTGATCGAGGAGAATGTGGGGGGATTTATCGACTCCATGTTAAATGAAAGGCTTCTGGGCGTGTTGTCCACCAAAGAGAATGTGAATCTGGAAACGCTGGGCTTTGAGAGTACGGATGTGAAAAAATTTCAGGCCATCATTACCCCTATCGAGATTGCGGGAGAGAGGCTTGGCACTCTGTTTATCTATAAATGCTATGACCAGTATGACATAGACGATATTATACTCTGTGAATATGGCAGTACCGTAGTGGGTCTTGAGATGCTGCGGGCTGTAAATGAGGAAAGCGCAGAGGAAAGCCGAAAGGTTGCGGTGGTGAAATCTGCCATAAGCACTCTTTCCTTTTCGGAGATGGAGGCCATCACCCATATTTTTGACGAATTAAACGGCATGGAGGGGATTTTGGTTGCCAGTAAGATTGCTGACAGGGTGGGAATCACAAGGTCGGTGATCGTCAATGCGCTGCGTAAATTCGAGAGCGCCGGCGTGATTGAATCCCGTTCATCCGGCATGAAGGGTACTTACATCAAGGTACTAAACGATGTGGTGTTTGACGAGATAGAGGAGCTGAAGCGCCAGAACCGTAAAAAATGAGAGCAGACTGAGGGACTTGTCGCATAGTCAATAAGTCCCGTTTTTCATGTTTTCGCGTTGAAAACCACAAAAAAATGTTGTTTTTTTGGCAAAATAAATTATAATAGAATAAAGTGGCAGGAGTGTGTGGAAAGGAGTTCCCTGATGATTCAAACCAATGTATTTGATTATATCAATGTGCTGGACAAGGCTGCGGACGCAAGCTGGCTGAGAAACGAAGCCATATCCAACAATATAGCCAACGTGGATACACCTTACTATAAGAGACAGGATGTGTCCTTTGAAAATGAGTTAAAGAAGGCTTTGGGAAGCGGGCTGAACAAGTCTATGGACGAGAGAGTATCCTCCATAAAGACCAGTGAGCTTCAGGCAAGGCCCTATACAGATTATGAGAGCTATTCCTACAGACTGGATGGGAATAATGTGGACGTTGAAAATGAAAATGTGATGCTTGCGGAAAACCAGCTGAAATATCAGGGGCTTCTTACAAGCATCAACCAGGAGTTTACCAATCTGCAGACCGTGATAAAATAGATTTTTTCTGTTTTGTCTTAGCTTAGAAAGGATAGAAAAGAATGAGTATGTTCTCTGCTTTTAATATTAACGCATCCGGTCTTACCTCTCAGAGATACCGCATGGATGTGATTTCTGAAAATGTGGCAAATGCCAACACCACGCGCACGGAGGACGGCACGCCCTACCGGAGAAAAGTGGTTACTTTCGCCCAGAAGGGGGATCAGACCTCTTTCAGCAGAGTGCTGGGCAATGTGTCTTTGTACCATGGATACAGCGGACAGGGCGTCAAGGTGGACGGCGTATATGAGGATACGGAAACAGAAATGAACATGGTATATGATCCCTCCCATCCGGATGCGGATGAGAACGGTTATGTTACATATCCCAATGTAAATATCATAACAGAAATGACAAATCTGATTGATGCCAGCAGGGCTTATGAGGCAAACGCCACAGCGTTCAACGCCAGCAAATCCATGGCTCTGCAGGGGCTTCAGCTGACGCAGCAGTAAAGCCTGAGCTTTTGAGGGGAATCAGGAGACATAGAAATACTGCGCAGAATGGATAAGAAGGATAAGAGGAGTACATACAATGGATTTATCAGCAATTAGCGGTCTTACGGGAGTCAGTGCTTTGAATGCAGTGGGCGCAGGCTCGGAGGTTTCTGCGGCTTCGCTGACAGGAATGCTCACGGAAAAAAATAAAAAAGCGGACGGAACACTGTTCAGCGCTTTTTTTAATTCGGCACTGGATAACATTAAAACTACAAACAGCTATCTTTCAGATGCAGAAAATGAGGAAATTAAGTTTGCTCTTGGAGAAACAGAGAATACCCATGATCTGACGATTGCCTTACAGAAGGCTTCCACAGCTCTGCAGTACACGGTGACGGTGCGGGACAAGATCCTGGAGGCATACCGTGAGCTGATGCAGATTCAGATATAATAGCGCTGGGGGAAATTTATCATGGCAGACAAGCTGAAAGAAATACCTGCAAAGGTGCTTGAGTGGTGGAATAAATTTACCGCCAGACAAAAAACCATTATCATCGGTATCGGTGCGGTGGTCATCTTTACTTTCGCAATTATCATATATGTGTTTTCACAGCCCCAGTATTCAAGGCTGATCGACTGCGAAACAACAGCCGATGCGGCGGAGGTCATCGACATTCTGGACGGCGCAGGCATTGCGCACAGGGAGTCAAGCGACGGCTTAAAGATCGATGTGGAGACCAGCCAGCTTTCTTCGGCCAACGTAGCGCTTGGCTCGGCGGGGTACGTTCCTGACGATTATTCGCCGGAGGATGCGCTGAGCGGGGGAATGTCTACGACGGCATCCGATAAGGAAAAACTTTGGGGCGTGTATCTGGAGAACCAGCTTTCCAAGGATCTTACTAATTTAAGCAACGTAAAAAGCGCTACTGTGCGCCTGCATATTCCCGATCAGGATGGGACGCTGATTGCGCAGCAGCAGGAGTCCTCTGCGTTTATTCAGCTTGAGCTGGACGGAACCTTTACCTCTGCCAATGCGGCGGCGGTGGCCAAGGCGGCGGCGACTTATCTGGGAAACGAAACCACAGCGAACATCACAATCATCGACAGCGATTCCAATATCCTGTTTGAAGGCGGAGAGGATTACACCTCCGCGGGCATTGCCAATTCCATGCAGGAGCTTCAAAATCAGGCAGAATCCATGGTGGCCAATCAGGTGAAGAAGGTTTTGTTTGGCACCAATCAGTACAACGCCATTGAGGTCACCAGCCATCTGACCATGGATTACGCCAATTACGAGGAAACTGTAAAGGAATATTATGCCAATGACGGACGGGAAGAGGGCATGATTTCCCATCAGGACACCTTCGATTCTGAAAGTGACAGCGGCGGAAGCGCTGTGCCTGGAGCGGAATCAAATGACGGAACTGTGGAGGTATATCCCGATTCCGGCACCACCTCCTCCACACAGTCGGAGACTTCCACAGACTATCTGCCCAATGAATCCATCAATTATAAAGTGACTCCTGCGGGCAGCATTGATTATTCCCAGTCCTCCATTTCCATAACGGCTATTACCTGGAATGAGATTCATGAGGAGGATGTGGAGCGTCAGGGCCTTTTGGACGGCACCAGCTGGGAGGAATATAAGTCCGCAAACAGTGCGGATGTAAAGATGGATGTGGATCCGGATTTTTACAGCATTGTAGCCAATGCTACCGGAATCAGCGAGGATAATATCACCATAGTGGCCTACGAGTCCCCTGTCTTTTATGACAGGGAGGGCATGAATGTCAGCTGGACCACTATTTTAAGCATTATGATGCTGGTAATGATTCTGGCCCTGCTGGTTTTTGTGGTGCTGCGCAGCATGCGCACCCGGACAGAGGTGGCGAGGGAGGAGGAGCTTTCTGTGGAAAATCTTCTGCAGTCCACTCCTGGGCCGGAGCTTGAGGACATTGATGTGGAGGCTAAATCAGAGACCCGCAAGCTGATAGAGAAATTTGTGGATGAAAATCCTGAGGCGGCGGCCAGCCTGCTTCGAAACTGGCTGAATGAGGACTGGAATTAAAGGGTTTAGAAGAGAGGCGAAGGATTATGGCTAGAACAAGAGAGGGAGACATTACCGGACTGCAGAAGGCGGCGATTCTGCTGATTTCGCTGGGGCCGGAGCGCTCTGCCGGTGTGTTTAAGCATTTAAAGGAAGATGAAATAGAGGAGCTGACTCTGGAAATTGCAAATACCAGAAGCGTGACGCCCCAGGTGAAGGAAGAGGTTATCAACGAATTCTATGAGGTGTGTCTCGCCCAGCAGTATATCGCAGAGGGCGGCATTAACTATGCGAAGGAGCTTTTGGAAAAGGCTCTCGGGTCGGACAAGGCCATGGACATCATTGGCAAGCTGACGGCGTCCTTGCAGGTAAAGCCTTTTGAATTTGTCAGAAAGACGGATGCCACACAGCTGATTAATTTTATTCAGGATGAGCATCCCCAGACGATTGCATTGATTTTATCCTATCTGTCTCCCAACCAGGCGGCATTGATTCTTTCTGCGCTGCCTCCTGACAGACAGGCCGATGTGGCGAGACGTGTGGCTGTGATGGACAGAACCAGCCCGGATGTGATCAAAGAGGTGGAGAAGGTTTTGGAATCCAAGCTGGCAAGTCTGGTAAATCAGGATTATACCATTATCGGCGGCGTGGACGCGGTAGTGGAAATTTTGAATACTGTGGACAGAGGAACAGAAAAACATATTATGGAAACCCTGGAGATCGAAGAGCCGGAGCTGGCGGACGAAATTCGGAAAAAGATGTTTGTGTTCGAGGATGTGCTTCTTTTGGACGACCGGGCTATACAGCGTGTGCTGCGTGATGTGGACAACAACGATCTGGCGGTGGCCCTGAAAGGTGCAAACGAGCAGGTGCAGAATGCGATTTTCAACAATATGTCCAAGCGTCTTGCTGTTATGATTAAAGAGGACATGGAATTTATGGGTCCTGTCCGCATGAAGGATGTGGAAGAGGCACAGCAGAAGATTGTAAATATTATCAGAAAGCTGGAGGATGCAGGCGAAATCGTTATTTCCAGAGGCGGAGGTGATGAGATCGTTGTCTAGTAATCTGCTGAAAAGAGGATATACCTGTCTGGCCCAGGATGATTTGCGTGTAATTGACAGTAATGAGCGGATGGCCAGGCGCATGGAGGAGCTGGCGGCCAGGGTGCAGCGCCCGGAAAACGAAGGCTTTGTTCCGGGGCTGCAGGCTGGGGAGGCGCCTCCTTTGGAGGAAGGGGAAGAAAATTCCCAGACCGGAAATGTGATAAAGGCGGCTGTGGAGGATGAAGCTGCATCACAGCAGGCGAAGGCGGAGGCTGATCTTATTGTACAGCAGGCGAAAGAGGAGGCTGAGACCTTAAGACAGCAGGCAATCTCCCAGGCAAAACAGGAAAAGCGCAGTATTCTGGAGCAGGCCAGGGCCCAAGGCTATGAGGAGGGCCAGAAGAAAGCGCAGGCTGAGAAAGTCCGCCTGGAGCAGGAGTACAGGAAGAAAGAAAAGCAGCTGGAGGATGCTTATCAAAAAAAGATAGATGAGCTGGAGCCGGCGTTTATCGATACAATTACGGGAGTCTATGAGCACATTTTTCATGTGGAGCTTGACTCCTACAGAGAGGTGCTTATTTACCTGATCTCCACAGCCATGCGGGATGTAGAGGAAAAACGCAGCTTTTTGATTCATGTCTCAAAGGAAGATTATCCTTATGTGAGCATGGAAAAGAAGCAGCTTACGGCCGTTTCTCCCAACAGTGAAATTGAGATCGTTGAAGATTTGACGCTTGGAAAAAATGACTGTCTGATCGAGACGGACGGCGGTATTTTTGACTGCGGCGTGGGTACACAGCTTGCGCAGCTTAGGCAGAAGCTGAAGCTTTTGTCTTATGAGAAGTGATTCCTGATGTTAGGAGCAGTATGACAATAGACTTTGAGAAATATAAGAAATTGGAAGAAAAAACATTTTTCCGCAGGCTGGGAAAGGTGGTCAATGTTGTGGGACTGACCATTGAGTCTGCAGGCCCGGATGCAAAGCTGGGAGACATCTGCAGGATACATCCTGAGGGAGATGGGGAACCGGCGCCAATTATGGCGGAGGTGGTGGGCTTTAAGGATAAAAAGACACTGCTGATGCCCTATGAGGCAGTGGACGGCATTGGCCTTGGCTGTATTGTGGAAAATACCGGTTATCCCCTTCGGGTGCAGGTGAGCCAGAAGCTTCTTGGAAAAACCCTGGACGGTCTGGGACGTCCCATTGATGCAGAAAAGATAGAGGGCGCCAGCTACCCGGTGGAGGCTGCTCCGCCGGACCCTATGAGCCGGACGATTATCGACCAGGTGCTGCCTCTTGGAGTGAAGGCGGTGGATGGGCTGATCACAGTGGGAAAAGGCCAGCGAATCGGTATATTTGCAGGCTCTGGTGTGGGGAAGTCCACACTGATGGGCATGTTTGCCAGGAATACCCGGGCAGATATCAATGTGATCGGACTGATTGGAGAGCGTGGCAGAGAGGTACGCGAATTTATTGAGAGAGATTTGGGCGAGGAGGGCATGAAACGCTCTGTGGTGGTGGTGGCCACCTCGGACCGCCCTGCCCTTGAACGAAATAAGGCTGCCAAGACTGCAACGGCGATTGCGGAATATTTCAGAGACCAGGGAAAGGATGTGCTTTTGATGATGGATTCCCTGACTCGGTTTTCCATGGCTCAGCGTGAAATCGGGCTGGCCAGCGGGGAGCCGCCTGTGAGCAGAGGCTATCCGCCCAGTGTGTACTCTGAGATGCCAAAGCTGCTGGAGAGAGCCGGGCGGGCTGCAAAGGGTTCCATAACAGGCCTTTACACGGTACTGGTGGATGGCGATGACTTTAATGAGCCTATCACGGATACAGCCCGAAGTATTTTAGATGGACATATTATGCTGAGCCGCAAGCTGGGACATAAAAATCATTATCCGGCCATAGATATTCTTCAGAGCATTTCCAGGTGCATGAGCCAGATTGCGGACAGAGAGCACAAACAGGCGGCAGGCAAGCTAAAGTCGGTGCTGGCTACCTACAACGAAGCGGAGGATTTGATCAACATCGGCGCATACAAGAGCGGAAGCAATCCTTCCATTGATTACGCCATCACAAAAATTGATGCGGTAAATGAATTTTTGTGTCAGGGTGTGGAGGAAAAGTTTGAATTCGAAGAGACTGTGGCTGCCCTGGAAAAGCTGTTTCAGTAAAAACAGGAGGCCGTAAACGTAAATGGCAAGATTTCACTATTCGCTGCAGAGCATTCTGAGTATCAAGGAAAAGATGGAGACCCAGGCAAAGCAGGAGTTTTCCTCCGCTAAAGGCGCCCTTGACAGGGAGGAGGAGAAGCTGGCGGAATTAAAGGAGCGGAAGCAGTCTTATGAAAAACAGGCGGCAGAGCT
Source organism: Acetatifactor sp. (assembly GCF_982438285.1). Classification (NCBI taxonomy): domain Bacteria; kingdom Bacillati; phylum Bacillota; class Clostridia; order Lachnospirales; family Lachnospiraceae; genus Acetatifactor; species Acetatifactor sp. The sequence continues at coordinate 8,356 of NZ_CEWDFQ010000032.1, forward strand.
TCTTTCGGGGAAGCTGGATGTGAGGGAGATTGAAGAGAACCAAACCGCGATTCTGCGAATGGATTCCTTTATCGCGGAGCAGAACGTCCGGGTGCGGAGAGCAAAAAAAGCTCTTGAGGAGGCCAGGGAACGTCTGACGGAAGTGATGAAGGAGCGGAAAACTCATGAATCTTTGAAGGAAAAAGCCTTTGAAAGCTTTTTACAGGAAGAAAACAGGCAGGAGAGCAAGGAGATAGATGAGCTGACCAGCTATACTTATGGTCAGAGGCAGGTGAGCAAATAATGGCAAAGGCAAAGAATCTTGAGGGGCTGGCGGCTCCGACGGAAAAAGAAAAATTAGAAAGTGAAAAAAAGGAACTGAAAAGACAGCAGCGGGAGCAGAGAAAAGAGGCAAAGAGAAGAGCCAGAGAAATTGCCAGGCAGGAGGACGCTCTGGGGGAGGATGAGGAGAGCAATGGACTTTTGACTCTTGGAGCGACGCTTCTGATTGTGGCCCTTTGGCTGGCGGTAATCTGCGTCGTTATCAAGCTGGACGTGGGAGGCTTCGGAAGCAGGGTGCTGGCTCCCATTCTGCAGGATGTGCCGGTGCTCAACAAAATATTGCCGGAAAATTCCGTGACGGAGACTACGGATACAGAAAGCTATGGGGGATACACCAGCCTGGAGGAAGCGGTGGAACAGATAAGGAGCCTGGAAATTCAATTGGAGCAGGCTCAAAATGAGTCCCGGTCCAAGGATGAGGAGCTTGACAGCTTAAAGGCTGAGGTTCTGCGGCTTCAGGAATTTGAAAACAGCCAGGTGGAATTCCAGAGGATAAAAACGGAGTTTTACGAGGAAGTAGTGTATACCGAAAACGGTCCCGGGCCTGAGGCGTATCAAAAATACTATGAGTCAATGGACCCCACCACGGCAGAATATATTTATAAGCAGGTGGTTACGCAGCTTGAAGAAAGCCAGGAGGTTCAGGATTATGCAGAAGCTTATTCTCAGATGAAGCCTAAGCAGGCTGCGGGAATTTTTGAGTCTATGACGGATGATTTGGACCTGGCGGCCCGGATATTAAAGGTTATGAGCGCTGAGGACAGGGGCGCTATTATGGGACAAATGGACCCTGAGGTGGCGGCCAGACTGACCAAAATTATGGACCCTGAATCTTGACGGAAAACGTAACAATTTTCTTAATTTTTTCCGATATATGGTTTGAATGCCTTAACAGGCTTTCAAATAAATAAAATACCAAAAGAAAGGAGGAGAGAGCATGACGAGTACACCTGTAAAGGCTGTGGGCAGTGCGGTCAAAGGAGCCGCTCAGTTTTTTTCTACTGTGGGGAAAACCGGGGAATCCGGATTCCAGGAAATACTGAATTTTCAGACGGACAGAAGGGATACCCAAGAGGCAGTTAAACAGGATACGGCTTCCTTTGGCGGGCAGACTTCCCTTCGAAAGACAGAGCATGTCCAGGGCGAATCCCTAAAGACAAAGGACACGGGAAAGGCCGGGGCTGAAAAAGAAACGGAAGCCGTGCAGGATGCAGAGCCTGCCGGTGAGGAAAGGGAAGAAATCCTGGAGGTGCTTGGCAATGTGTCTGCACAGTTTATGGAGCAGCTTGGCCAGATACTTGGATTGACAAAAGAGGAAATCCAGGATGTGCTTGGACAGCTTGACATGGAGCCCTTGCAGCTGTTAAATCCGGAGAATTTGAGCGGTTTTCTGCTTGCGGCGGCCGGAGTGGAGGACTCCCTTTCCCTGATTACCAACGGGGAGCTGTATCAGGATTACCGGACGGCCATGGAGCAGCTGAATGCGCTTTTGGAACAGGCCGGCAAAGAGCTGGGGCTGGAAGGCGAAGCACTTTTAGCGCTGACAGAGGATGTGGGAAGCGCGCCCGGTGAATTCGGCGTTGACGAGGAATCTGTATCCGTGGAAATCACGGCAGATGAAGCTGTTTTGCAGGAAGAAATGCCGGAAACAGAGGAAGGCAGCACGCCAAAGAGCAGCCGGGGGATGTCTGAAGGGAATGCCCAGACGGATACGCAGATGCTGAAACAAAGTGCTGGGGCAGACGCACAGACAGACGAAGGAAACGGCGCACAAACCCGCCAGGAGCACACGGGCGGACAAAACGCCAATTTCCTGCAGCAGGAGTTTAGGCTTGACAGCTTTCAGGCTCAGGCAGCGCAGTCAGGGGAAAGCGCCCTTATATGGGATGTGGATACCCAGGATATTATGAAGCAGATCATGGATTACATGAAGATTCAGATTAAGCCTGACGTATCTAATCTTGAAATGCAGCTGCATCCGGAAAGCCTTGGAACCGTACATGTTCAGGTGGTGTCAAAGGGAGGGGCTGTAACGGCTCATTTTATCACGCAGAACGAGACGGTAAAGGCCGCTTTGGAAAGCCAGATGGTTCAGCTCAGGGAAAGTTTTCATGAACAGGGAGTGAGAGTGGAGGCTGTTGAGGTTTCCGTACAAGCCCATCAGTTTGAGAGAAACTTAGAGCAGGGAAGAGGAAGGCAGCAGGAGCAGGCCCCGTCCAAAGGAAGAGCGAGAAGAATAAATCTCAATGAGCCTTTGGATTTAGAGGATTTAGAACAAGAGGAAGCCCTGGCGGCTGAAATGATGACTGCCACAGGAAGCACGGTAGATTTCACCGCGTAGCACAGAAAAAGGAAAGGAGTGATGTTATGGCACTGGTACAGGCAGTGGAGGATGGAAAACTGGTAGAATCTACATCCCAGAGCTCTCTGTCCAAAACCACAGGCGCCAGCAGCGATATGGACAAGGATGCTTTTCTGCAGCTTTTGGTGGCGCAGATGAAGTATCAGGATCCGCTGGAGCCCACCTCCAACACGGAATACATATCCCAGTATGCACAATTTACCCAGGTGGAGCAGATGCAGAACATGGCAAAGAGCATGGATCTGCAGCGGGCAAGCACCCTTGTGGGAGAGGAAGTATATATCAAGACCACAAATTCCTCGGGAGAGACTAACTATGTGCGGGGAAAAGTAGACTATGTGGTATACGAGAACGGAAAGGCATATCTGTCTATCGGAGAGCAGCTGTATTCCATTGACGATTTGGATACGGTGGCAGATCCCGAATACCTTGCAGCTTACGACAAGGCATATGATTTCAATGTGGCGATCAACAAGCTGCCCGGCGTAAACGCCATTGGTCTTTCGGATGGAGAGGCCATTGATGAGCTGGAGAAAATCTACAATGAAATGACAGATTATGAGAAAAGCTTTCTGGCAACCGATGTGGTGAACCGGCTGAATAAGTATATCGAAAAGCTTAAGGAGCTGAGAACCATAGCAGGAGAGGACGAAGGCACGCAGAACGGAGAGGACACGGAAGATACGCAGGGAACAGAAGGAACTGGGAATACAGATATGGGAGCCTGAGAAATGAACATACAAAAAAGCGGTTATCTGTCCATTGAGCAGCTGACCGACCGATATCTGAATCCGGCGCAGAGGACGGGGACAGAAAGGACCACGGACGGTCTGACGTTTGAAGAGGTTCTGCAGACAAAGACGCTTCAGAACAGGGAAACAAAGGGACTTAAGTTTTCCAAGCACGCGGCGGTGCGTCTGGCGGACCGGAATATTGAATTGAGCACGAAGCAGCTGGAACGGCTGAATGAAGGGGCAAAGAAGGCACAGCAGAAAGGGATCAGGGATTCCCTGGTGATCGTGGATGAAATTGCCTTTATTGTAAATGTGCCCAGCCAGACGGTAGTGACGGCAATGGACAGTGCACAGACAAGTGAAAATGTATTTACCAATATAAACGGAGCGGTGATTATATAAGCCGGACCTGAATGGAGGCTTGGGCCTCTCGAATGACAGAGAGAGGCAGGCTCCGTTTCTACAGGAGGAATCAGTACTATGATGAGATCATTGTATTCTGGTGTGTCAGGACTGAAAACACACCAGACAAAGATGGACGTGATCGGTAATAATATTGCCAACGTCAACACGGTTGCATTTAAGTCAAGCTCGATTGTGTTCAGCGATCTGCTCAGCCAGACCACGCAGAACGCAAGCGGCCCCAACGCCCTTACGGGAGCCGGGGGAACCAATGCAAGACAGATCGGTCTGGGCGTTAAATCCGGAGCGATCAACACAAGCATCACCACACAGGGCGCCAGCCAGTCCACAGGCAATCCCTTTGATATTATGATCAACGGTGATAATTTTTTCATTGTGAACAACGGCAGTGAGAATTTCTTTACCCGTGACGGCTCCTTTTATGTGGACGCAGCAGGCAACCTGGCCATGACCAGCACCGGCTACAATGTAATGGGCTGGGGTGTGGACGAAACCACAGGAGAAATCAGACAGGATACGGTGGCTGCGCTGCGCATTATGAGCGCGGCAAATATGACCTATCCGCCGGAGGCTACCTCCCAGGCGTATGTTTCCGGCATCCTGGATAAAAACGATACGGATGTGACCAGCGCAAACGGCAAGGTGATCAACCTGAATTTTTATGACGCCCTGGGCTACAGCTACACGGCAAAGCTGACCTTTAAGCAGTCGGCAGACGAAAATGAGTACAGCCTGGAGCTTTCCAGCCTGCTGGATTCCGAGGGAAACGAGATAGACATTACAGGGGTTACCTTCGGAACGGTAAATAATACCCAGGAAAAGCCGGTGACGGTAAGCTTTAACAGCTCGGCCTATAGGTGGAATGGCAATCAGCTTCAGTCTGCTGACGGCGGTACCATTTATGCGGACTTAACGGCTATATTTGACGCTGGTACTTTGAGGGACAGAACCGAAGTGGTAAGCATTGGCGGAACGGACATGACAGTGCAGGAGGTTCTGGACAACATTGCTGCAGCCTATGGCTATGAAGGCTCTACAGAGGAATTTTTAAATCTGTTTGTGTACGATGAAACAAACGGCACTACGCCGGTTTCTGTGGAACAGATGCTGGCAAACCTGGTACAGGGTACAGGAACTGATATGTTTCCTTCTGCCGAGGATTCCTTTGAGGCTGACGGCCGTTTCTTTGACGGCACCACGGTAACCTTTGACCCCAACAACGGACATTTTGCGGGGATTGGCGGGGCGGCCACCCAGACCACCGCTGTTTTGGGACTTTCCGCCCTGGGTGGAAACTTTTCCGACATCACCATTGATTTTTCCAATGTGTCTATGGTAGACAACAAGGGAACCTCCACCGTATCCGCTACCAGCGGGGACGAGGACGGACTTGGCGCCGGCAGACGTCTCGGAGACATGATCGGCCTATCCATTCAAAACAACGGCATGATCTATGCAAGCTATGACAACGGCATGACAAAGCTGCTGGGGCAGATTGCAACTGCGGAGTTTGCCAATGCCTCCGGCCTGGAGAAGCAGGGCGACAATCTTTATTCCGCATCCTTAAACTCTGGGGAATTCGACGGCATCGGCGTGGATATTACCGCAAACGGCGGTTATATGTCCACCGAACAGCTGGAGATGAGCAATGTGGATTTGTCCTCAGAATTTACGGAAATGATCACCACACAGAGGGGCTTCCAGGCAAACAGCCGTATTATCACGGTGTCCGATACCTTGCTTGAGGAATTGACAAACCTGAAGAGATAAGGTATCATTAATAAATAAGGGACGGAGCTTTCCGTCCCTTATATCACTTATGGTCTATGCCTGATGGAATGACAGAAGCGAGGTGGATTCTATGATAGAGGTAACGAAAATCAATGGCGTGAAAATCCTTGTAAATCCGCATCTGTTTGAAGTGGTGGAGGAGACGCCGGATACAGTGATTACGCTGACAACAGGCAGAAAAATAATTGTAAAAGAAAGTAGACAAGAGATAAAAAATCTTGTAAAATTGTACAGAAAGGATATTCTTGCAGAATAATTCAAAAAATTGCGGAATGTTTAGGTGATTCTCGTGGATATAGCATCCTTATTAGGCATTATCTTAGGATTATTGGCAATCGTATTCGGTGTTATCAGTAGTGCCGGTCTGGGCGGCGTTTATGAATATCTGGACTATCCATCCGTTATCATAACCTTCGGCGGTGCCTTTGCCTGTACGCTGATGAGTGTAAGCCTGCAGAACTTTATTGGCGGAGTAAAATCCATGGGTCTGATTTTCAAGGCTCCTGTTGTGAATACGGCGGAGATGATACGTAAAATCATTGATCTGTCCAATGTGGCCCGCAAGGAGGGTCTGCTTTCCCTGGAGGAGGCAGCTGCAGATTTGGAGGATCCCTTTTTGAAAAAGGGAATTCTTCTGATTGTGGACGGCACGGATCCGGATCTGGTCAGAGCGATTATGGAAACGGAGCTTGTGAGCATTGAAGGGAGACATAAGGACAAGATCGGTTTCTGGGACACGCTCTCTGCCATGGGCCCTGCCTGGGGTATGATTGGTACCCTGATCGGTCTTGTGGATATGCTGTATAACATGGAAGACCCTTCCACTATCGGACCGGCCATGGCGGTGGCGCTGATTACCACATTGTATGGTTCCCTGCTTGCAAACTGGATTTGTATTCCGGTGTCCAACAAGCTGAAAGCGGATAATGAAGTGGAAATGATGCAGAAGGAAGTAATGATAGAGGGTCTTTTGTCCATTCAGGCCGGGGAGAATCCGAGAGTCATCGAAGAAAAGCTGAAATCCTTCCTCGCTCCAGCCGAAAGAGAGAATGCGGCCGAAGAAGCAGAGGCGGGAGGTGAGGCGTAATGGCCAGACGCAGAGAAGATCCGCCCTCAGGGGGAAACGCGCCATGGATGAATACCTTCGCGGATTTAATGAATCTTCTTTTATGTTTTTTCGTTATGCTGTTTGCCATGTCAGATACAGATACTGAAAAGTATAATCAGATGGCAGCATCTATGAACAGTACCTTCAGTATTTTTGACGGAGGGGGCACGGCGCTGGATGACGGAGTGTTAATTGGAAACGGTATCAGCCAGCTGAACAATCTGGATCAATACATAAACAGCACGGGAAGGGCGGCGGAAGGGC
>NZ_CEWDFQ010000033.1:0-15203 GCF_982438285.1 Acetatifactor sp.
GCTGGAGATCGAGACGCTTCTTTCCCCGGACGAGCTTTTGGAGGAGCTGCACCGCATTGAGTCGGCAGCGGGGCGGGAGCGTCTGGTCCGCTGGGGCCCCAGAACATTGGATTTGGACATTCTCTTTTATGACAAGCTGGTGTATGAGGACGAGCAGCTGATCATTCCCCACATAGATCTGGAGAACAGGCGTTTTGTGCTGGAGCCCCTTTGCGCCATAGCGCCAAACCTCAGACACCCAATCCTGCAAAAGACGGTCAGCGGTTTATTAAAGGAACTAGATATTTCTGAGAGAAATGGGCGCACAGACCGGTAAAAAGCCCAGTGATCAATCCGCCCAGCATAAGAAAAGGAAGATAGATGAATATCCCGGCCGTCTGTGTGATAAAAAAGGCGGTAAGAAGCTGTCCTGCATTGTGGGCCAGCGCACCGGCGATGCTTGTGAGAAACAGGTAATGTCCGGAAAACAGCCGATTGATGAGGCACATGACAACAAGGCAGAGGAAACCTCCTGCAAGGCTGTAGAGCAGGCTCAGGGCCTGGCCAAAGAAAAAGGAAGATAAAACAATCCGCATAAAGAGCACCACAGCCGCATCCTTTACGGTGAAATTTCGTAAAACAACAAGCGTTATGATATTTGCAAGGCCAAGCTTAATGCCCGGCACCGGAACCAGAGGGGGGAGCATGCTTTCAGCGGCGAAGATGATCAGCGCCAAGGTGGTAAACAGAGCAAGCAGAGTTAATTTTTTGACTTTCATAAGCTTTTCTCCTGAATTGTTTCATTCCCGTCTAAGTGGCGTCTCTTGTGATTAATAGGCTGTGATATCCGTCTGTGCCGAAGAGGACGGGGCGTCCACCTGTATCACCAGCCGGTTTGGCAGACAGACAATGGGAACAAGTGAGCTGTCTGTGAAGCCCTGGTGAACGCACAGCTGGTCAGGACAGTCGGCGGACAGCACACCGATGCTGCCCGGGCGCACCTCTATTACATTGGTACAGCCGCCCTCCCCTGTGACGGTGAAGGTGTAGGGGGTATCCACCAAAGCCAGATTAATGCGTTCTAAAAGAACGCCGTCCTGATAGATAAGGGCCTCGCTTTCCTGAGACTGTCTGCTCTGCACCAGAATCCAGAGAATGCAAAAAAGCGCAAGGAGCAGAAGAAATACCAGGAAGCAGAAGGCGTTTTTTTGATACTTGTTTTTGAAAGGAATTATTTTTTTCATGTCTATCAGTATAACAAAAAACGGATTGGAAATGAAGCAAAAAGTGGTATAATTTGTGTAGAAGTGGCAAATGGTTTTGAAATTTTGTTGAAATGGAGACTGCTATGGAAGAAAACACATATATTTATGCGGATGAGGACACGATAAGAAGAGTGGAGGGAAAAATGCCTCCTGAGGAAGAAATGCAGGATATTGCAGAGTTTTTTAAGGTGTTTGGGGATGCCACCCGCCTGAAGATTCTCTATGTGCTTTTGTGTTCGGAAATGTGCGTTTACGATATTGCTGCAGTTCTTGGAATGTCCCAGTCGGCAATTTCTCATCAGCTTAGAGTGCTCAAGCAGATGGATTTGGTGAAAAACCGAAGAGAGGGGAAAACCATTTTTTACGCCCTGGCAGATGCGCATATCGTCACCATTTTAAGCCAGGGCCAGGATCATATTGAGGAGTAGTCTAAACGGGTCTTATTGTGTTTCTGCAATAGCAGCGTCTCTGGCCCCGGAAAAGACTTCGTAGCCGGCAGAGCCCAAAGGGCTGTGGTAAAGGGCGGTGTCGTTGCCGAATTCCTGAAAATATACATATTGAGATGTCATATGAAGCTTGGTGTAGTTTCCCTCTGCCAGCACAAAGGCGCCGGTGCCATCCTCACGCATGCAGATCAGCTGCGGGGTGTCACCGTTTTTTTGATAGTAAACATAGCCGCCGCCCACGTTAAAGCAGTCCACCCGGTCTGTGGTGAGTGTCTGGGAAGTGCCCTGGGACAGACTGTAACGGCAGAGGCAGTAATTGTTTTCCACATCCATATAGTAGATAAAGTCCCCCTGGATGACAGGATATCCAACACTGCCTTCCCACAAAAGGGATGCAGTGTCCGAGGAGGTGTTCAGCTGGTATAAGCTGTGTCCGCTTTGGGGGTCGCTGTAATAGATCATTCCCGCCGCAGCGCAGGAAGGGTCAATCTCATAATCAGCAAGAACTGTCTGTTCGGATTTATCGATCTTTAGCTTGTAAAACTGGGGGTTTTCCTCCCCGGCAGCCAGTATATAGAGATAATTATCCACCAGCTGGGCTTTGGCAATGATATCCCGGTTTAAGCCGGTTGTGCGGCTGCCGTCTAAAGTAGTGCGGTTGAAGGAGCGTACGCTGAGCACATAGCCCATTCCGGCATTCCCTGAAGCTCCCAGCTGAAAATAGTACAGGTAATCCCCTCCGGCCAGGATATTCTGTGCGTTTACGCTGCTCAGCTTTCTGATATTTTCCTCAGAGCTGTCCATGGCGTAAAGGCTGCCTCCGTCATAGGAATTAGAGAAATAGACGGTGCCGTCAAGCTCGCAGAAGAGGCCGCCGTTGTGCAGATTTCCGGCGGTATTCCCGATGGTTCCCGGGGGATTCATGGTTATCCGGTTTGAAAGGATGAGAAAAAGAAGAACTGCAGTAAACAGCGCTGCTGCAAGTAATGCGATTGCAATGGTTCGAATTTTTCTGCTCATAACATTCCCTCATTTCAGATTTTGTAAAAAGCATATGAAATATGTAAAAAATAAGTAAAACGGCTGAAAAATAGATGACGTACGCTGTAAATTGTGATAATTTAACAGGTAGATACTCTGCTTTAAGTATACAATGCTTCCCGCTTGCGATCAAGGTTGTTTTGGTATAAGATATCCTTAAATGTGCTGATAAGGAGTATAAGTAATTGCGAAACTCGCTGGCACAGTCACGAACCTGGTCATAATAACCAAAAACGGGTTCCAAAGCAGTGGCTGGTCACTCTTATTTTGGTTATTACGCCCAGTTTCTGATACCAGGGAGTGAGTTTCGCAATTACTTAATAAGGAGTACAAAGAAAGAGACAAAAGGAGCATGGCGGACATGGATTTGCGTAAGCTGAGAGAACAGATAGACGGGATAGACGAACAGATTGTTGCGCTTTATGAGAAGCGTATGGATATCAGCAGACAGGTGGCTGAGTACAAGATCGAAACCGGGAAAAAGGTATTTGACAGGCAAAGGGAACAGGAGAAGCTTGCCAGGGTAAAGACTCTGACGCACAATGAGTTTAACAGCCATGGTGTGGAGGAGCTGTTTGAGCAGATCATGTCCATGAGCAGAAAGCTGCAGTATCAGCTTCTTGCGGAGAAAACGGGCATGGGGAGACTTCCCTTTATCGGTGTGGATGAGCTTGATACAAAAAAGGCGCGGGTGGTGTTCCAGGGAGCGGAGGGAGCTTATTCCCAGGCGGCTATGATGACCTATTTTGGAGATGCGGTGGACAGCTTTCATGTAGACAGCTTCCGGGACGCCATGAGCGCCATTGATGAGGGAAGCGCGGATTTTGCTGTACTGCCCATTGAAAATTCAACGGCGGGGATCGTCAGTGAAATCTATGACCTTTTGGTGGAGTTTGAAAATTATATTGTGGGAGAGCAGATTATAAAGATAGAGCATTGTCTTTTGGGGGTGCCGGGAGCGGAGCTTTCGGACATAAAAAGGGTGTATTCCCACCCCCAGTCCTTAATGCAGAGCGCCAGATATCTGGCGGATCATGACTGGCAGCAGATCAGTATGCAGAACAATGCCTTTGCGGCCGGGAAGGTGGCAAAGGAGGGGGACAAGACCCAGGCTGCCATAGCGGGAGAGCACGCGGGGAAAATTTACGGACTTAAGGTGCTTAAAAAAGGAATCAATCATTCGGGCAGCAATTCTACCCGCTTTATCATTGTTACAAACCAGAAAATTTTCAGGAAAGATGCCAGAAAGGTGAGCATTTGCTTTGAAGTGGCTCATGAGAGCGGTTCTCTTTACCACATGCTTTCTCACTTCATCTACAACAATCTGAATCTGACCAAGATCGAGAGCCGCCCTATAGAGGATAGAAATTGGGAATATCGGTTTTTTGTTGATTTTGAGGGAAATCTGGCGGACAGCTCCGTGAAAAACGCCCTCAGGGGTCTTAGGGAAGAGGCCAGAAATATGAAAATACTGGGCAATTATTAAAGGAAGAAAACGGCAGGGATAAAGGCATGAGAGAACAGGAATTGATCGTATATAGAGACTTTGAGGATGGCGGACTGCTGTACGATATGGCGCGGCTGATGACGGCATATGAAGAGAATGAGGGCCCTGGAGGGGACGGCGGCCGTGATTTGGAGAATAGGAAGGCTTTGTTTTACAGCTGTATCCACCGGCTGATAGAGCTGGCAGGCCATTATGGCTTTCATGGCAATCTGTGGCACTGTTATCTGGCCAACCTTTTGGTAAACAATGAAAACAGCTACAGCTGCGGGTGTGAAATCAAGGGAGCCATTGAGGGAACCATCAACCAGGCGGCGCTCCATGACATTGTAATCTTCAAGGAGTTTTATGACTACGATTTTGGCCCGCTTATGGAAATGCTTAAGGTTCCTGAGTTTGCACTGGTGGAAAATTACAAAGGCAGCAGCGGAGAAAGCAAGGTGTATAATGCCCGTATCTGTGCCCGTATCTGCGAGCTTGCGGAAAAATTCTGCCAGGATAATACGCCGGAGGAAATGAAGGATACGCTGACCCAGTTTTATCAGGAGTACGGCGTGGGGAAATTTGGCCTGCACAAATCCTTCCGGATTGCCCATGACGAGAAAGGGGTGAACATTCAGCCGATTTTAAACATTGCCCATGTGCATTTGGATGATCTTGTGGGCTATGAGATTCCCAAAAAGAAGCTCACCGATAACACTGAGGCCTTTGTGAGAGGCAAAAAGGCCAACAACTGCCTTTTGTTTGGTGACGCAGGCACCGGGAAATCCTCCTGCATCAAGGCCATAGCCAATGAATATTATAACAGAGGGCTTCGTATCATTGAGGTGTATAAGCATCAGTTCAGAGACCTGAATGAGGTAATCAGCCAGATCAAAAAGCGTAACTATAAGTTTATCATTTATATGGACGATCTGAGCTTTGAGGATTTTGAGATAGAGTACAAATATCTGAAGGCCGTCATTGAAGGCGGCCTGGAGAAAAAACCTGAAAATGTGCTGATTTATGCCACCTCCAACAGACGTCACCTGATTCGGGAAAATTATAGCGACAAGGAAGAGGTCAGACAGGACATGCACACCAGCGATACGGTGCAGGAGAAGCTGTCCTTGGTATATCGTTTCGGTGTCACCATTTATTTTGGCGCCCCGGACAAAAAGGAATTTCAGAATATTGTAAAGACGCTGGCGGAACGCTATGGCGTATCCATGCCGCAGGAGGAGCTTCTTAAGGAGGCCAATAAATGGGAGCTTTCCCACGGAGGGCTTTCCGGCAGAAGCGCACAGCAGTTTATAGACTACCTGTTAGGGAAAGAGTGAAAGGAGCCATATGAGTGTAAGGACCTTTGCCGCAATTGATGTGGGAAGCTTTGAGCTGTCCATGAAAATATTTGAGTTTTCCGCAAAGAACAGTATGCGGGAAATCGACTGCATCCGTCAGAGACTGGATCTGGGAAGCGATACCTATGCCAATGGGAAAATCAGCAAGGAAAAGCTGGATGAGCTGTGCCGGGCGCTGCGGGAATTTTCCGGCATTATGCGGGCCTATAAGGTGGACGCATACAAGGCCTATGGAACCAGCGCGGTGCGGGAGACGGAAAATTTTACCATTGTGCAGGATCAGGTGGAGCAGCGCACCGGAATCAAGGTGGAGATTTTAAGCAATTCCGAGCAGCGCTTTTTAAATTATAAGGCCATTGCGTTAAAGGGGGAGATTTTCCGCCGGATTATCGAAGAAAGAACCGCCATTGTAGATATCGGCGGCGGCAGCATACAGCTGTCCCTCTTTGACAATGACACTTTGGTGTCCACCCAGAATCTCCGCCTGGGAGTACTCAGGCTGCAGGAGCACTTAAATCACCTGAACGCAAAGCGGGCCCAGGTGGCGAATTTGATTGACGAGATGGCGTCGGCACAGCTTTCCACATATAAAAAGCTGTATTTGAAGGACCGCGTGATTCAGAATATTATAATCGTGGACGATTACATTTCTCCCTGGGCGGTGAAAAAGCTGGGGAGGAGCGGGCAGCCCATGACGGACACAAAGGAATTTGAGGGCCTGCTGGAGACACTGAAAAATAAAAGCAGCAGTGAAATTTCCGTTGCTATGGATATACCGGAGGAGAAGGTTCCGCTGGTGCTTATCAGCGCTCTTTTGACCAAGCGGATTGCGGAGCTGATGGGAGCGGAGAAAATATGGGCGCCGGGAGTTACCCTGTGTGACGGTATCGCCTATGAGTATGCGGAGAAGATGAAGCTTTTCAAGGGAGAGCATGATTTTGAAAAGGATATCACAGCCTGCGCCGTCAACATCAGCAAACGGTATCAGGGCAGCAGAAAACGGGCGGAAACCCTTGAGAAAATCACCACAACCATCTTTGACAGCATGAAGCGGGTGCATGGGCTGGGAAAGAGGGAACGGCTGTACCTGCAGATTGCCGCTATCCTTCATGACTGCGGAAAGTATATCAGCATGGTGAACATCGGAGAAACCTCTTACAATATTATAATGTCCACGGAAATCATCGGTCTGTCCCACCTGGAGAGAGAAATTGTGGCCAATGTGGTCCGGTTCAACCACAGTCCTTTCTTATATTACGGGCAGATACAGGCCGGGAGGAGCACCCTGGATAAGGAGTCTTATCTGATTGTGGCGAAGCTTACCGCTATTTTGCGGCTGGCAAACAGCCTGGATCGCAGCCATAAGCAGAAGCTTGGCAGCATTAAGGCTTCACTCCGGGAGAATCAGCTGATACTGACTGTGGATACCCTGGAGGATATCACCCTGGAGAAGGGCTTTTTTGAGTGGAGGGCGGACTTTTTTCGGGAGGGGTTCAGCGTAACGCCGGTATTAAAGCAGAGAAAGAATTTTTAGAAGAGGGAAATTATGGCAGAAAAAGAATTTACAAATCCGAAATATTATGTAAACAGGGAGTTAAGCTGGATTCTGTTTGATCACAGAGTTTTAAACGAGGCAAGGGACAAGAGCATTCCCCTTTTTGAGCGGCTGAAATTTTTGAGTATTACCGCTTCCAATCTGGACGAGTTTTTTATGATCCGGGTGGCCTCTTTAAAGGATATGGTCAATGCGGGATATCAGAAAAAGGATATCGCGGGCATGACGCCGGAAAAACAGCTTGCTGCCCTTAACACAGCCATACACGATCTGGTGGACCTGCAGTATTCTTCCTTCAGCAGGTCGCTGCTTCCGCTGCTGGAGCAAAACGGGCTGCATCTGATCAGACACCACGAGCAGCTCACCAAAGAGGAGGCGGACTATATTGATCATTATTTTGAGGATAATGTGTACCCGGTGCTGACCCCTATGGCGGTGGATTCCTCCCGGCCTTTTCCCTTGATCCGCAACAAGACGCTGAATATTGGGGCTATGGTCAGAAAAAAAGGCACCAAGGAGGAGCTGGAGTTTGCAACCGTACAGGTTCCGGGCGTGTTAAACCGGGTGGTGGAGCTCCCTTCCCACGGGTCTGCCAGGAAGATCATTCTTCTGGAGGAGATCATTGAGCGCAATATACAGAGACTTTTCCTGAATTATGAAATTATCTGTTCCAACCCTTATCGGATCATGCGGAACGCGGACCTGACCATAGAGGAGGATGAGGCTGCGGACCTGTTAAAGGAAATCGAAAAGCAGTTAAAGAAACGCCAGTGGGGCCAGGCTATCCGGCTGGAGGTGGAGGCCGGGATGGATAAGCGCATGCTGAAGCTCTTGAAAAAGGAGCTTCACATGGAGGAAGAGAATATTTACGAGATCGACGGACCCTTAGACCTGACTGTTTTGATGAAGATATACGGCCTGGAAGGCTACGGACATCTGAAGGCTCCCAAATATGAGCCCAAGCAGGTGCCCGAACTTCCGGCAGGCTGCGATATTTTTGAAAAGATCAGGGAGGGAGATATTCTGCTCCATCATCCCTATCAGACCTTCACCCCTGTGGTTGATTTTATCCGTCAGGCGGCAAAGGACCCTGAGGTGCTGGCGATCAAGCAGACTCTTTACCGTGTCAGCGGCCATTCCCCCATTATCGCGGCCCTGGCTCAGGCGGCGGAAAACGGCAAGCAGGTCACTGTGCTGGTGGAGCTGAAGGCCCGGTTTGACGAGGAAAACAATATTGTGTGGGCCAGAATGCTGGAGAAGGCTGGCTGCCATGTGATCTATGGTCTGGTGGGCTTAAAGACCCACAGCAAGATCACGCTGGTGGTGCGGCGTGAGGAGGACGGCATACGCCGTTATGTGCACCTTGGAACCGGGAATTATAACGATGCCACTGCAAAGCTCTATACGGACATTGGACTGTTTACCTGTGGGGAGATGGTAGGAGAGGATGCGACGGCGGTGTTTAATATGCTGTCCGGTTATTCCGAGCCCCTGTTGTGGAATAAGCTGTCTCTAGCGCCCCTGTGGCTGAAGGACAAATTTCTTTATCTGATTGAGCGGGAGAAGAAATATGCCCTTGAGGGACGTCACGCCCGGATTATTGCAAAAATGAATTCTCTGTGCGACAGGGATATCATAGCCGCCCTTTATGAGGCCAGCGCCGCCGGGGTGAAAATCGATCTGATTGTCAGGGGAATCTGCTGCCTGAGGGTGGGCATGCCCGGTGTCAGTGAAAATATTACCGTTCGTTCCATTGTGGGAAATTTCCTGGAGCACAGCCGGATTTTCTACTTTGAAAACGATGAACACTATGAAATTTACTGCGGAAGCGCGGACTGGATGCCAAGAAACCTGGAAAGACGGGTGGAAATTCTCTTCCCTGTGGACAGAAGGGAGTGTAAGGAAGAGCTGCTTCACATCCTGGAGTGCCAGCTTAAGGATAATGTAAAGGCCTCCGTTTTGCAGGCGGACGGCTCCTATGAGAAGGTGGATAAGAGGGGAAAGCAGCGCTTTAATTCTCAAGAGGTTTTTTGTCTGGAGGCGTCAAAGAAGGAGGAGGCGTGCAGGGAAGCCCCAGCCACTGTTACCAGAATTTTTACGCCGGAGACACCTCATGAATGATAAGAAGCAAATAGTACAAAGTAAACTGATTCTGGCCTCCGCTTCTCCCAGGAGAAGGGACATTTTAACACAGCTGGGACTGGAATTTTCGGTTTTACCCGCTGATGTGGACGAGGGGCTTACTACCAGCGTCCCTTCCCTTGCGGTGGAAGAGCTTTCCCTGCGGAAGGCGTCTGCTTGTCTGGAGAAAGTAAAGGAAGAGGAACGCATACAAGAGCCTGTCTTGATTCTGGGAGCGGATACAGTGGTGGCCTGTGAGGGCAGAATTCTGGGGAAGCCTGCAGACAAGGAGGATGCCTGCCGGATGCTTTCTCTGCTCCAGGGCCGTTCCCACCAGGTATATACCGGTGTGACGCTGATTTGCTGGAGGGGAGAGGAAGGAAAGCTCTGGGAAAAAACCTTTCACGAGGTGACGGACGTGCATTTCTATCCCATGACACAGGAGGAAATCCGGTTTTATGTGGATACCAAAGAGCCCATGGATAAGGCGGGGGCCTACGGCATCCAGGGACTTGGGGCCAGATTTATCCGGCGTATTGAAGGGGATTACAACAATGTGGTAGGACTGCCTGCGGCAAGACTATATCAGGAGGCAAAGGATTGGTTATGAAAAAAGCTGTAATTTTTGATCTGGACGGCACCTTGTCCGATTCCATACACAGTATAAAATATTGCACGGACAAGGCTTTGGAGCCTTTGGGCTATGGGCCCTTTACGGTGGAGCAGTATTACTATTTTGCAGGAGACGGAGCGGCAAATCTGATAAAAAGAGCTCTGGCGGCAGGAGGAGACACAGAGCTTACCCATTTCAAAGAAGCCTATGAGCGTTATCTGGAAATCTTTGCGGAAAACTGTATGTATCAGGTAAAGCCCTATGAGGGAATTATACCTCTGTTAAATGCCCTTAAGGAAAAAGGGATCGCTATAGCGGTGCTGTCAAACAAGCCCCACCAGGAGACCATTGAGGTGATTGAAAGTCTGTTCGGAAAGCATTATTTTGACGTGATTATGGGACAGCAGGAGAATGTGCCCCTAAAGCCCAGTCCCCAGGGCGTGTTTCTTATACTGGAAAAGCTGGGACTTGGGCCGGAGGATATTCTGTATCTGGGGGATACCGCCACAGACATGAAAACCGGGAAAAGCGCGGGGGCTTTCACGGTGGGGGCCCTGTGGGGCTTTCGTGACAAAAAAGAGCTTTTGGATAATCATGCGGATGCCATTATAGAAAAACCGCTGCAGCTACTTGACTATATAGCATAATCTTTATATTATGATAGCAGCAAAGGCTTTTTTGGGTGATAAAGGAGGGTTGCGTATGCACGAGTATGACGATGTGGTACTGGAATGCTTTCTGAAAAATCAGCTGCAGCTGTTTCCGGAAACGGTGGCTGAGACTCTGGAGGAAGCGGAAAGCTTTTTGGAGGAGTGTATGGCCGTGGTGGTGGATTCCGCAAAAGAGGTGGCCGAATATTTTGAGGAAGCCGGAATCGACATGGATGGCGCCATGGGAGATGAAATCCTGGAGGCCGATGAGGTATTCGACGTGGGAGACGGAAGATACCTGATTGTGGAAGGATAGCCTTCAGCTATTGAAAGTACCGGTTCAGGATTTCCAACAATCCATCATGATTATTGTCCGCCTGCGTTATTACGCGGGCGGCTTTTTTTGTCTGGGGGGCGGCGTTTTTCATGGCGATGCCCGTCTGAGCGGCCAAAAGCATGGAAATGTCGTTTTCCTCATCCCCGGCGGCGAAGGTGTGGGAAAGGGGGGCGGGCAGATAAGCGCACACATGACGCAGTGCGTTTCCTTTGCCAGCCTGGGCGGGCAGAATCTCCAGATAACGGGGATTGGAAAAAATCATTTGAAGACGGCCCTCAAAGCGGGGAAGCAGACTATCCCGAAACTGCTTTAGGGCCTCTTTGTCTGTCAGGTGTATGACCTGAAGCTTCCAGGTGCCATAAGGAAGGGCCTGCGCTACATCAGGCACCCATTTTACGGGCATGGTGATCCGCCGTCTGTAATAGTGCAGTTCTTCATTTTCCTGCCCATTTTCCTGAAAGCGGCAGAGGATTTCACTGTCCGTGTAGCCGTGAATGTGAAGCCCGGCTTCCCTGGCTTTCTTTGTGATAAAAGCGATATCCTCCTGGGAGATGCGATGCTCTAAAACAGGCGTTTTTTTGCTGCAGTCGTAGACCAGCGCGCCGTTATAAGAAATCACCAAAAGATTGGGGATGATAGGAACCCCGTTCTTTAGAAAGCCCAGCTGGGAGCAGACTGAAAGGACGCTGGGAAGGGGTCTTCCTGTGGTGAGGATAAGACGGTGGCCTGCCTTTGCCATGCCAAACAGGGCCTCCCTCATGGCAGGGGAGACCGTGCTGTCATCTGAAAGAAGCGTGCCGTCCAGATCTGTAAAGAGAAGATTTTTGCGGCATTCTTTTATGGCGCATAAAACGGTTTCGGGGATATAGAGACTGCCGTAGCCGCAGCCCAGATCAAGCCCCGGCTTGTTGGCGCCGTGGAAATCGGAGCCGCCGCTTATAAGGAGACGGTATTTGGATGCAAGAGCGCGCATCCTCCGCTCCATGGCCCCATCATAGGTGCTGTAGATGGCTTCGATGCCCAAAAGCCCGGCCTCCTTAAGCTCTTTTATCAGCTTTTCCAGCCTGGAATCACTCATGGAATAAAGACCCGGATGGGCCAGAACAGGAATGCCGTCCGCCTTTAAAATCAGCTCCACCGCCTGAAGGGGCGTTACCTTTTCCCTGGGCACAAAATAAGGGCAGTCATCTCCCACATAGCGTTCAAAGGCCTCCTTTATGCTTTTTACATATCCGTGGCTTAACAGGTATCGGGCATAGTGGGCCCTTGTGATGACAGCCCCGGGAAATTCCAAAAGAAGCTTCTCGTAGGAAATCTGGATGCCGGCCTGCTGTAAAAGAGAGCACATTTTCTGGTTTCTCAGGATTCTGGAATCCACGAAAGCCTGCAGCTTTTGCCCAAAGGCCTCATTCTTATAATCAATATACAGGCCCACCACATGGATGTCCTGGCCTTCATATTCCGTGGAAAATTCAATTCCGGGAATCACCTCTGGCGCGCTGGCCAGACAGATATCTGCCTGACTGTCAGGGAGGCAGCCCTGACAGCACATTCGCTCCCGCAGGCTTTGGGCATAGGAGACTGCCTCGTCCAGCCCATCCGTGGTGTCGTGGTCTGTCAGGGCAAAGGCCTTCAGTCCTTTTTTCATGGCATAGTCCACCAGCTGACTGGGGGAGAGGGTGCCGTCGGAACGGCTGGAATGTACATGCAGGTCTACTGGGGGTACGCCCCGGGAGATAGAAACCGTCATTTCTTATCAGTCCTCGTCATCTTCCTTGTTTGCAGTGAAAACGGTGCGCTTTCTTGCCATCTCATCGTTTGCCAGGTACTCGTCGTAGGTTGTGATCTTGTCTATCAGACCGCCTCCCGGAAGCAGCTCCATGATACGGTTTGCGGTGGTCTGCACAAATTGGTGGTCATGGCAGGCAAACAGCGCAACGCCTGGGAATTTGATAAGCCCGTTGTTCAATGCGGTGATGGACTCCATATCCAGATGGTTGGTGGGCTCGTCTAAAATCAGGCAGTTTGCTCCGCTGATCATCATTTTGGAAAGCAGGCAGCGCACCTTCTCTCCTCCGGAGAGCACACGCACCTTTTTTACGCCGTCCTCGCCGGCAAAGAGCATACGGCCCAGAAAGCCTCTCACATAGGTCACATCCTTGATGGGAGAGTAGCCGGTAAGCCAGTCCACAATGGTCAGATCGTTGTCAAATTCTTCTGTGCTGTCCTTGGGGAAGTATGCCTGGGAGGTAGTGACGCCCCATTTGTAGGTTCCCTCATCCGGCTTAAGTTCTCCGGCCAGAATCTGGAAAAGAGTGGTCTTTGCCAGCTCATTGCTTCCCACAAAGGCAATTTTGTCATCGTGTCCCACCACAAAGGAGAGATCGTCTAACACCTTTTCTCCCCCGATGGTTTTGGAAAGATGCTCCACGGTGAGCACCTCGTTGCCGATCTCACGCTCCGGGCGGAAATCGATATAGGGATATTTTCTGCTGGAGGGCCGTATTTCATCCAGCTGGATTTTTTCAAGAGCTCTCTTTCTTGAGGTTGCCTGCTTGGATTTGGAAGCGTTTGCGGAGAAGCGGGAAATAAATTCCTGCAGCTCCTTGATTTTTTCTTCCTTTTTCTTGTTTGCTTCTTTCATCTGTCTGATCAGCAGCTGGCTGGACTCATACCAGAAATCGTAATTTCCTGCGTAAAGCTGGATTTTTCCATAGTCGATATCCGCGATGTGGGTGCACACCTTGTTTAAGAAATAGCGGTCGTGGGACACTACGATCACGGTGTTTTCAAAATCAATCAAAAAGTCTTCCAGCCAGGCGATGGCGTCCAGGTCCAGATGGTTGGTGGGCTCGTCTAAAAGCAGGATGTCGGGATTGCCAAAGAGCGCCTTTGCAAGCAGCACCTTGACCTTTAAGCTGCCGTCCAGATCCTGCATCAGGGAGGTGTGCAGCCCGCTGTCCACACCCAGTCCGTTTAAGAGCATGGCGGCGTTTGATTCCGCCTCCCAGCCGTCCATCTCCGCAAACTCGGCCTCCAGCTCGCTGGCGCGGATGCCGTCCTCCTCGGTGAAATCCTCCTTGGCGTAAATGGCGTCCTTTTCCTTCATGATCTGGTAGAGACGCTCATTGCCCATAATAACGGTATCCAAAACCACATTGCTGTCATATTTAAAGTGATCCTGCTCCAGCACCGACAGACGCTGGCCGGGGGTGATGGTCACGTCTCCCTTTGTGGTCTCAAGCTGGCCGGAGAGAATCTTTAAAAAGGTGGACTTTCCGGCGCCGTTTGCGCCGATCAGGCCGTAGCAGTTTCCCTCTGTAAATTTAATATTCACGTCCTCAAATAACGCTTTTTTTCCGATACGTAACGTTACATTGTTTGCACTGATCATTTTTTTAAACCTTTCTTGCTGTTTCTTGACTTTAAATTACGGTAAAAGGGCAGAAAAAATCCGCCGCTTCTTATTTTACAGGAAACGCCGGAAAATGCAAGCAAAATTGTTGTCTGCAGCCACCCGCCGCGTTGACATCGGGGGTAAATTGCATTACAATTTTTATTTAAAGTGACTGTATGTCAAAAGCCAGAAAAAGGAAGGAGAAGCCTATGAGCCGGTTGAAGATAGATACGCCAAACAAAGCGCAGATGACGGTGGAGCGTCTCTATAAGGATCTGGAGAGACGCATCGTGGCCAGCCCTCCGGGGCTTTGCCCGGTGGATCTGCAGCTTTCCTTTTTAAGGCTCTGCCATGCCCAGACCTGTGGGAAATGTGTGCCCTGCCGGGTGGGGCTTTCCCAGCTGGGAAATCTCATGGAGGATGTGCTGGAGGGGAGAGCCTGTGAGGAGACGCTTTCGCTGATACAGAGCACGGCACAGGATATTATGGATTCCGCAGACTGTGCCATCGGCTATGAGGCGGCCCATATGGTGCTGGCAGGCCTGGAGGGCTTTCGGGAGGACTATATCCATCATATAACACAGGGCAGGTGCTCCTGCCATATCACCCAGCCGGTGCCCTGTGTGGCGCTCTGCCCTGCAGGGGTGGACATTCCTGGGTATATCGCCTTGGTGAAGGAGGAGCGCTATGAGGATGCGGTGAAGCTGATCCGGAAGGATAATCCCTTCCCCACCGCCTGCGCCCTGGTCTGCGAGCATCCCTGTGAGGCCAGATGCAGACGCAACATGATTGACAGCGCTGTGAACATCAGGGGCTTAAAGAGAGTGGCGGTGGACAATGCCAGGGCTGACAAGGTGCCTGTGCCCCAAAGGGCAGCGGATACGGGAAAGAAAGTGGCCATCATCGGAGGGGGCCCCGGGGGACTTTCTGCCGCGTACTATCTGGAGCTTATGGG
>NZ_CEWDFQ010000034.1:0-15054 GCF_982438285.1 Acetatifactor sp.
CTTCGCTTCCTCTGCAGTATACACGGTTCCCCCGGCAGCTCTTGGAATCTGCGTCTCCTCCAGAATCTTATCAAACAGCTCCCTGTCCTCGGCAGCGTCCACGTCCTCTGCCTTTGTTCCCAAAATGGGCACACCCATTTTCATCAGGCTTTCCGTCAGCTTGATGGCCGTCTGTCCGCCAAACTGCACCACGGCTCCGTCCGGCTTCTCTATGTTGACAATGGACTCTACATCCTCCGCAGTCAGGGGTTCAAAATACAGCTTATCCGCAATGTCAAAGTCCGTACTCACAGTCTCAGGGTTGTTGTTGATGATGATGGTCTCATAGCCGGCCTTGGAAAAAGCCCAGGTGGCATGGACGGAGCAGTAATCGAATTCGATTCCCTGGCCGATGCGGATAGGGCCGGAGCCCAGCACCAGCACCTTCTTGCGGCCGCTTGTTTCCACCGCTTCGCTCTCTCCCCCGTACACGGAATAGTAATAGGGCGTGGAAGCCGCAAATTCCGCCGCGCAGGTATCCACCATTTTATACACGGCCACAATGCCGTTGTCATAGCGCATCTGTTTGATCTTTGCCTCAGAAATGTCCGTAAGCCTGGAAATCACATTATCAGGGAATTCAATGCGCTTTGCCTCCTTTAAAAGCTCCACAGTAAGAGGCCCCTTCTTCAGCGCCTGCTCCATCTCCACCAGAACCGCTATCTTATCGATGAACCAGATGTCGATCATGGTGATCTCATGGATCTCTTCATAGCTTACGCCCTTTCTGATGGCCTCCGCAATCACATAGATGCGCTGATCGTCCACTATTTTCAGACGCTCCTTGATCTCCTCGTAGGAAAGAGCGCTGAAATCATAGCTAAGCAGGCAGTCCACATGCTGCTCCAGAGAGCGGATAGCCTTCATCAGCGCGCCTTCAAAATTATTGCAGATACTCATCACCTCGCCGGTGGCCTTCATCTGGGTGGTCAGCGTCCGCTTTGCGGTGATAAATTTGTCAAAGGGCAGACGGGGAATCTTTACCACACAGTAATCCAGGGCAGGCTCAAAGCTTGCGTAGGTTTTGTGGGTAATTGCATTCTTGATCTCATCCAGGGTGTAGCCCAGCGCGATCTTGGCCGCCACCTTGGCGATGGGGTACCCCGTAGCCTTGGAGGCCAGGGCGGAGGAACGGCTCACTCGGGGATTTACCTCAATAACGCAGTACTCAAAGCTGGTGGGATGCAGTGCAAACTGCACATTACAGCCTCCGGTAATCTCCAGCTCATTGATGATATTCAGCGCAGAGCTGCGAAGCATCTGGTATTCCTTATCGCTTAAGGTCTGGGAAGGCGCCACCACGATGCTGTCTCCCGTATGTACGCCCACAGGGTCAATATTTTCCATATTACATACAGTGATACAGTTGCCCGCGCTATCCCGCATCACCTCATATTCGATTTCCTTCCAGCCGGCAATGCAGCGCTCCACCAGCACCTGGCCCACTCTGGAAAGGCGGAGGCCATTCTCCAGAATTTCCTCCAGCTCCTCCCTGTTATGGGCGATACCGCCGCCTGAGCCGCCCAGGGTATAGGCGGGGCGAAGCACCACAGGATAACCGATGGAATTGGTGAAATCAATGCCGTCCTGAACGTTTTCCACCACCTTGGATGCCGCACAGGGCTCGCCGATACGTTCCATCAGATCCTTAAATTCCTGACGTCCCTCGGCATTTCGTATGGTGGCCGCTGTGGTTCCCAGAAGCCTTACGCCGTGTGAGGCCAAAAATCCCGACTCCTCCAGCTCCATTCCCAGATTCAAGCCCGCCTGTCCGCCCAGCGTAGGCAGAATACTGTCAGGCTTTTCCTTTTCAATGATCTGCTCTAAAACCTTTACCGTGAGAGGTTCAATATATACCTTGTCCGCTATGTCCTTGTCCGTCATGATGGTGGCCGGGTTGGAGTTTACCAATATAACCTCCACGCCCTCCTCCTTCAGGGAACGGCAGGCCTGGGTTCCCGCATAGTCAAACTCTGCTGCCTGGCCAATCACGATAGGACCGGAGCCGATTACCATTACTCGTTTTACATTTGGATTCTTTGGCATGTTACTTCTCTCCCTTCATCATACTGATAAACCGGTCAAACAGATAACCGGAATCCTGAGGGCCCGGACAAGCCTCCGGATGAAACTGTACCGTGAAAATATTCTTGTTGGTATAAGACAATCCCTCATTGGTACCGTCGTTTACATTGATAAAAGCAGGCACCGCAACCTTTGGGTCCAGCTTGTCCGTATCCACCACATAACCGTGATTCTGAGAGGAAATATATACCTTGCCCGTGGCAAGATCCTTCACCGGATGATTGCCGCCTCTGTGTCCATACTTCATTTTGTGGGTATCCGC
Source organism: Acetatifactor sp. (assembly GCF_982438285.1). NCBI lineage: Bacteria > Bacillati > Bacillota > Clostridia > Lachnospirales > Lachnospiraceae > Acetatifactor > Acetatifactor sp. Next base: position 2,387 of record NZ_CEWDFQ010000034.1, read on the forward strand.
ACCTGTGGCAAGGGCCATAAGCTGATGTCCCAGACAGATAGCAAAAATGGGAATCTCCGTATCATAAAGCTTTTTGATTTCCCTGATCACAGAGGTGCACTCTTTGGGGTCCCCGGGGCCGTTGCTCAGCATAATGCCGTCGTAATCCCCCTCTATGATCTCCTCTGCCGGTGTCAGGGCCGGATACACAGTGACCTCACAGCCTCTCTGGGCCAGAGAACGTGCAATATTTTCCTTCGCTCCAAGATCCAAAAGCGCCACCCGAAGGCCTGCGCCGTTTAATTCCCGCACCAGAGAAGGCCTTTTTTCTCTGACACCCCTCTCGTAGCTTATCCTGTCAAAGCGGGCAGCACCGGATAAGGGACCGTTCTGCTCCAAAACCGTTGTGGGCTCCACTGTATACTTCTCCTTACAGGTTACCCGCTCCACCACCTTCCCGGTGGTATATTCCTTCAATCTGGGAAGAATTTCTTCCAGACAATAATTTTCATTGGTGGTAATCATGCCATTCATGGTGCCTTTTTCCCGCAGAATCTTAGTCAGCGCCCTGGTGTCAATTCCTGCGATGCCGGGCACACCGTTCTCCTCCAAAAATGCCTGAATGGTACAGTCATTTCTGAAATTACTGGGAATGCGCGAAAGCTCCCGCACAATAAAACCGTCCGGCCAGGGCCTTGAGGACTCCATGTCCTCTCTGCAGATACCGTAATTGCCGATCAGCGGGTATGTCATGCAGACCGCCTGCCCTGCATAGGAAGGGTCTGTCAGCACCTCCAGGTATCCCGCCATGGATGTGTTAAACACAATTTCACTGATTACTTCCCTGTCCGCGCCGATGTGCGTTCCCTCAAACACGGTACCGTCCTCTAACACCAAAAATGCCTTCATACTCTACCTCTCTTTTCGTTCTCGCGCTTCCAAACGTTCTTTTGCATAATCGCTTCATTATATCACAAAAGGAATGCACGGGCAATACCCGGCTTTCCCTTAAAAAAGCCGCCCAGCTGCAAAAAAAGAACACGGCCTCCGGTCACCCGGCCCGAAACCGTATTCTTTCTTTCAAGCATTCCCAAGCTTAGTACATCCACCGGTAAAACTCCGTCCAGCCATGCACAGCCATGGAATCCTCATACTCGGAAAGCAGAATTTTCTTCCAGGGTGACGGCGAGCCGTCAGGGAAATCAATAGCTGCCTGCCTGTTTTTCACACCGTTCATAGTGTAGTCATCCAGAGTCACTTCCACCGTGCCAAGCTCCGTGTCAAAGGAGGTTTCATATAAAACGGCGTTTTCCTCCAAAGCCGTCATCAGCCCTTCCTCCTCCATGCCAAAGGCCTTGAAAAAGTCCGCAATGGTAAAGCAGTTATACTTCTCCGCGTAATCTGCAAAGCCTCCCACAGGCGCAAGCCCCCCGGAAGCATCCTTCACAGTCCCAAAGTCAGTCACCACGCTGTCAAGCTCTGTATCCGAATAGGAATAGTAAGTATAAATCTGGCTCCCGTCCACAGTGCCCCTGAATTCCAGATACATGCTGTCATAGCTCTCTCCGGTTTCCAGATCCCAGCTGTCTGTATCGGTAAAATACAGCTCTACGCCTCCTTCCAGGGTCTGTGTGCCTTCATTTTCCACACCCTGGCTTAGTCTGTAGGTATCCGCAGCCTCTGCGCTGTTAATGTCCTCAAAGGCATGCTCCGACTGGTAAGGAGCATACACAAATTCCGTAAAAGGATCGGACATATCCGGCTGAAACGCCTCTTGTACCGTTTCCAGGGAAGCAGCTGGAACTGTTTCCGAAACAATGCCGTCAGCTGCTCCATCTGCGGCTCCCTCTGTGGTTGTCTCATCAGAGGCTGCTGTCTCATCAAAAGCCCCAGACTCCGCTTCTTCCGTCACCTGCGCTGCCGCCGCTTCGGATTCCCCGGACTGGCCGTCACCGCCGCAGGCCGTCAGGAAAGCCGCTGTCATCACAGCCGTCAAAAAAATGGGTAACGCTCTTTTCATCCTCATTCCTCCCAGCTTTATCCTTTTTCTATCGTTTAGAAAACTATACAGCAACGTATGTTTTAAGTCAATCCCCATTTATTTGTCCCCGATTCCTCCTTGCAAAATGGTGCGCCCGGGAGTACACTGAAGCTGAATACGCAGCAATTACAAAAGGGCTTATGCGGCAGAATGAGAGGAAAAAATGGAAAAGACACGCAAAATATATTATGAGGATATTCATCAGACAGAATTTGAGGCCAAAGTGCTGGAATGCGCCGCCGAGGAAAAAACAGGGCGGTACCGGATCATACTGGACAAGACGGCCTTCTTTCCGGAGGAGGGCGGGCAGGTGGCAGATGCAGGCTTTCTGGACGGACAAAAGGTTCTGGATGTACAGATTCAGGACGATATCATCTATCACTATACGCAGGCTCCCCTTCCCGAGGGACACACCGTCAGGGGCCGGGTAGACTGGGCACAGCGCTTTGATTTTATGCAGCAGCACACCGGAGAGCACATCCTGTCCGGACTGGTAAATACGCATTACGGCTATGACAATGTGGGCTTTCACCTGGGGCTTTCGGAAGTGACTCTGGATTTTAACAAAAGCCTGTCCCTGGAACAGCTGCGGGCCATTGAAGTCCAGGCAAATCAGGCCGTATGGGCCGACCTGCCTGTGCATGTGTCCACCCCTTCTCCTGATGCCCTGTCCCAAATGACTTACCGCAGCAAAATTGCATTGGACAAAGACGTCCGCATTGTGGAGATTCCCGGCGTGGATATGTGCGCCTGCTGCGCTCCTCATGTGGAATCCACAGGGCAGATCGGATTGATCAAAATTACCAGCGTCCAAAGCCACCGGGGCGGCGTCCGGGTGACGATTCTCTGCGGAAACCGGGCGCTGTCAGATTATACCCAAAAGCAGGACACCGTCTCAGAAATCTCCGCGTTGCTCTCCGCCAGGCCGGAAGGCACCCCCCAGGCCGTAAAGCGGCTGCTTTCAGAAAATGCCGCTCTTAAGGCCCGTGCAGGACAGCTGCAGGCAAAGCTTCTTTCCCAGCAGATAAAGGACCTCCCCTCGCCAAAGGAGACAGACCATGTAGTATTATTTACAGGTGATCTGGACAATATCGCCCTGCGAAATGCCGTAAATACCCTCACAAAAGATTATCCCGGCTTCTGCGCCATTTTTGCAGGAGATGACAAATCAGGCTACCGTTATGTCATCGGCAGCGCAGGCAGGGACTGCAGAGAGCTGGCCCAGAGACTTGGTCAGCGCTTCCAGGCCAAAGGCGGAGGCAGCGCCCCCATGGTTCAGGGAAGCATTTCCGCGCCAGAGTTGGACATCCGGGCATTTTTCCAATAGTCCCCCCAAAAAAACGGGCCCGCCAGCACCGTTCTCTCAACAGACAGACTTCTCCCATGCCGCACCATCACACTCCATCTCACCAGTGTCAATCTGCCCCCTTCTATCTCCATGGCCGTGATTCCTCTTGGGTGCACGCAGCTTCCGTCATTGAGATAAAAGCTTTCCCCGGGATCGGGCAGCCGGGGCCTGTGCGTGTGCCCGGCAAGAACCAGTATCTGATTTTTGCCTGCAAAGCGGTCCAGCCTCCGCTCCGTCTTTTTTCTCTTTTTATAATTTTTTGCCGCGCTGGTGGGATCATACACACCGAAAAGCTCCAGCGGCCGCCATACGAATCTTACCAAAAATGCTGTCAGGGGCCAGAGAATATCGTTCATTAAGTCCCCCTGATGACCGTGCAGCAGCAATATCTCATGTCCTGAAATCCGATCCTTAAGCAGAATACTTTCCCGGGCCTGTATGTGGCGGAACAATTCCTTTTGGCAGTCCTCACTGTCACAGTAATATTGACTGCAGTGCGCCCTGAGAAACTTTCCCTTCCTTTTTTTGCAGTCATGATTTCCATACAGCATCCGGAAACGCCCTTCTGCGTGAAAGCAGGCCATCAATTCAAAAACATCGCTGTGAAAGTCCACAATCCGGTTAAGCTTCTTGTTTTCCCACAGCTCATCCCCGTCGCCCAGCTCTATATAAGAAAATCCCAGGTCATAATAATACCCCAGGGCCGCCAGAAATATATTTTGATTGGGCAGAAAATTGTCTCCTCTGTTTCCCACGCCCCTGTGGCAGTCGCTCATACATACCAGTCTGCTTCCCTTATCTATCCAAATATGCTCTGCATGTTGGTACGCCTCCTTAAGTCTTTTGTTCATCCTCTTTTTCTCCATTTTTCATGGCGTTTTCTGCACCGGCACAGCTTCTTCGGCGTACATTTGACGCCCATTTTTATGATTGTGCGGTACAAAAGCGGAAAGCAGAGCGCAAGGTAACTGATTCTGTCCAGGGTGCTGCAAAAGGGTCTCGTGAGTCTTAAATAGCGCCTGCAGTTTCTGCGGTTTCGCCTGTTGATCCGCCGCAGACTCCGTCTGGAATAAAGTCCGGGCTGGCTGCTCTTTGGCCTGTCAAAGGAAAAATAGACCCAGGTCTGTTCCACCCGGATCTCCCTGGGACTGTATCCAATCCGCCTAAGCCCCTCGTAAAAGGCCTGGCACATCTGTCTGTCAGGAAACCCGATACCAATTTCCATTCGCAGCTGGCTGCACTGGGAAAACATCCCCACCACAAACCCGGTGAGCCACCAATGGATACAGCTTCTTCTCAGAATAACCTCCCCGTCCTGATACAGCACAAACCGCATGGGAAGCCGTTCCTCGTCGCTGGCGCATTCGTAAAAGAGCGTTTCCGGAGGAAGGGAGACTTCACCTCTGTGAACATAGATACCAATCTCCGCGCCTGTGGTACAGCCATACTGTCCTTTCCAGAATTCGATCAGGTAACGCTTTTTATTATAGCTGAAGTACACCGGCTCACATTCAAACACCATGTTCATGGAAGGAGCCGCCTCATCAAAAAAGCGGCAGTACCCCATCTGCCTCTGCCAGCAGTACATCCTGGAGCTTACTGTATCGTCGCAGCCGTTATAGCAAAATCCAAACACGGAAAGGGCTTCGCAGAGCTTCCCGCTTTTTTCTTCCGTACTCATCCTGCAGACCTTTTTTTCTGCCCATTTTCTTCGAACACAGAAAATCAGGAAAAGCAAAAGAAGCAGCAAAATCAACACGCCCAGGCCAATATAAAAATACCTCATGAAATACCTGCCAAACAAATCATTTGGTATATTGTATTCCATGAGGTATCTTTTCGTACTGATTTACATAAGCTGTTTTTTCTTTTTATGCCTTACGAAATGCACGGCTTAACGCTTTGGACACCGCGCCGCCGGCAATACAGGTCAAGGGCATTTCCAAAAGACCGTTGATTCCCGCAAGGGCCAGAATGAAGGCAAACACATTCAGATTCCCCAAAGAGGCGTTCATATCCTGCAGATAATCCGAATTGCCAAAGCAGATCATCAGCATTCCCATGAAAAACAGCGTATTCATAAATGCCCCCAGAAGCGCTGCTGCAAAATAAGACACAGTTTTTGTCTTGTCCACCTTATACATGGCCTTAAACAGCACACCACTTAAATAACCCATAAGGGCCCTGGTAGGCACACACACCACAAAGGTAAGAACGGGATTTATATTTAAAAGTGCCGCTCCAAAAGCACTCATGCCGAAGCACTGGTAAAAGCTCGTAAGCCCAAAGGCCAGTCCCAGAACGGCCCCGCAGCCCGGCCCCACGGACATGGCCCCAATCACCACCGGAACTGTCATCAGGGAAATTTCCAGGCCCCCGGTCCTCAAGTACCCAAGCGGTGTGATCGCCATGATCAGAATAATCGCTATGAGTACAGCCATTTGTACCATCTCAAGTGTCTTCTTATTCTTCATTTTTTGTCTCCTTCTGCGCATTTTGCGCTGCTTTTTTATTTACTATTATTCCTCCAAAAAGCTGCAGAACCTGCAGCAGGGAGGATATAATGTCTTTAATTTCTGGAGCATTTCTCAGCGTCAATGGCCAAAACCACCATGAGCGCCAAAAGAGCGTTCTCTCCATCCGGTACCTCTATGGTGTAGGTGTCTGTAAAATTCCATATCTCCTTATTGATGGAAGCCACCCTTGCCCCGTCTGCAGCTTTGATAGAATAATCCCATTCCAGGAAATTTCCTTCCACCTGCCATCCGTTGCATTCCACCCGGTATTTGGGAGAGAAAAAGGTAAGCTCCTTGGTAATAACTCCCAGATTTCGTTCGCCTGCCCACAATTCAAATTTGGGAAGCCATGTAAGCACTACTTCTTTTACCGTTCCCACATGCACCCCGTCATGATTTAAGATATGCAGGCAGTGCCCCCAGGCAAGCTTTCCCTCCACCGTAAACAGTATCCTGCCCTGTTCGTCGTAAACGTCATAGGAGTCCAGCCAGGAAAAAAGCCTTTGCTTAAACAACATTTTCATAGGTCAGTCCCCTTTTCCGGTACGCATCAGCTCACGATACCATTTCAGGGAGGAAAGATATGCTTCCGTCACCTCATCCATTCCAAGATTCTGCAGAATCATCAGCCTGGATACCTCCTGCCAGTTTGCTGTCTCATACTGCTCCACAAATTCCAGCACCGGAGCAAGCTTCCCCTTCCGGTAAATCAAAGCATCCTTGATTTCTCCCACCACATGCACAATATCCAGAGCCTCTTCCATGGGCTTCTCCAAAATTACGTCCAGCACCGAAAAAAGACCCATCAAAAACAGCTCATCCTTCTTCAAGGCCAGCTCAAAAATCGGCGCCAGATTTTCCGCAAACTTTGCCCGCAGCAGGGAAAGTCTTGTGATCTCATTGGGCTTGTCGGCATAAAGCACGTTTACCACCGCCGTATTGATCCATTTTTTCAGCTCCCGCTGTCCCAGCATGGCCGCCGCATGCCGGATGGAGGTTATCTCGGAATTGACGGCCATCCTGTTAACCATTTTCAGCAGAGAAATGGTTAACGCCGTGTCTCGGCTGATAATATCCGCAGCCTCCGTCAGCTCAAAGTTATTATTGTTCACCGTGTTGAGCAGCTTGATATAATTTACCTTAAGAGGTGCCACATCTGTCTGTCCCTTTGTGATGGGCACCCGGTAAAAGCTGCCCTCGTAAAGCTCATAGCCCCCCGTTGCCTTCAGCTTTTCAAAGGTCTCCTGAGAATCAATGTTTCCGGCGCAGAGCTTTACCCCGGGATACAGCTTTCCGAAATAAATTTTTGCCTTTTCGATAGCGATTCTGCGGTTATTTAACAGTACATAATCCATCAGTCTGAGAATGGGCCTGTAGGCTTCAAATTCTGAGACATTCAGCTTTCTGATGGCCAGCTTATAACCCTTATTCTTTAACTCCTGCAGACGGTTCACATACATTTCCACAGGGGGAATGGTGTTATCAATCAAAAGCACGATCCGCTCATGGGGCGCGTCACACTCGCTTTCTATGTCAACAAACACAGAAATATTTGTGATCGGCACGAAAACCTCCTTGTCATCCGACAGCGTTTCAATGCCCATGCTTTGTATTACTTCAAGCCCCTCTATTCTGGCCGCGCCGTCATTTCTCCCTGAACCCAAAAGCATAGGATTCAAAAGAAAATTGTCCTTTTGGGAAAAAATGGAATAAGCCCGCACCGCCATATTTTCATCAAACATAGGAATCAATGCAACCAACATATATACTCACCCCAACGATGACTGTCTATCGCCCTTTCTTAAGTAGTCTTTTGTCTCACTGAAAATATGCCACTCCTGACTCGAAAATCCTCATGTCCTGCTCCCCGTAAATATTCATGGCCACAGCAGCGTCTCTTCTCTCAGAATGAGCCATTTTGCCAAGAATCCTTCCATCCGGGGAGGTGATTCCCTCCACAGCCAGGTAGGAACCATTTACATTATATTCCTCATCCATGGATACATTGCCATCCATATCCGCATACTGAGTGGCAATCTGGCCGTTTGCCAACAGCCTTTCTAACTGCTCCTTAGGCGCTACGAAGCGGCCCTCCCCGTGGGAAGCCGGATTACAGTAAACGCCTCCCAGCTTTGCCTCCCTGAGCCAGGGGGAACGGTTGGATACCACCTTAGTGTATACCATCTTGGAAATATGGCGGTTAATGGTGTTGAAGGTCAGCGTAGGAGAATCCTCCTTCTGTCCCACAATCTTTCCCCAGGGCACCAGCCCCAGCTTAATTAACGCCTGAAAGCCGTTGCAGATTCCAAGAACCAGTCCGTCCCTTTCCTCCAAAAGCTTTCGCACCGCCTCCTTCAGCTTCTCGTTGCGGAAAGCCGTGGCAAAAAACTTCGCGCTTCCATCCGGCTCATCGCCTGCGGAAAATCCGCCGGGGAACATAATGATCTGCGCCTGGCCGATGGCTTTTTCAAAGACCTCAACGGAATCTCTGATATCCTCGGGGGTCAAATTCCGAAATACCCTTGTCTCCACCTCTGCGCCAGCCCGCTCAAAGGCTTTTGCGCTGTCATATTCACAGTTGGTTCCGGGGAAAACGGGAATAAACACCTTGGGCTTTGCCACCTTATGTCTGCACACATGAACGCTGTCTGCCATAAAGCAAGGACTTTCCACGGCTTCCTTTCCCTTCTTTGCTTTGACAGGAAATACCTTTTCCAGCCGCGAACCCCACGCCTCCAAAGCTTCATCCATGGAAATGCGCACATCGCCATATACAAATTCCGGCTCCTTTGTAACTGTGCCAAGCACCGTATAATCCAAATCCATTTCATCTAACAGAGAAAGCTTATCCGCCGGAATCTCAGCCAAAATATCTCCCAGCCCGTTTGCAAACAAATCATCCGTGGTCACATGACTTTCTATCGTCACACCCAGCTTATTTCCAAAGGCCATCTTGGAAAGCGCGGCAGCCGCCCCTCTGGCGTCCAGCGCATATGCGGACAATATAACCTTCTTTTCCATCAGCTGATGAATGGCGCCATACAGCTGTGCCGCCTGCTCATACATGGGAATATCGAAATCGTCCTTATCAATCTCAAAGCACACCAGCCTGCTGCCCGGCATTTTCAGCTCAGGCGTTATGATATCGCCGTATTTTGCCACATCCACCGCAAAGGAAACCAGGGTAGGAGGCACGTCAATCTGATTGAAGGTGCCGGACATGCTGTCCTTTCCTCCAATAGAGGGAAGCCCAAAGCCGATCTGAGCGTCGTATGCCCCTAAAAGTGCCGCAAAGGGCTGGCTCCAGCGCTCAGGGTCTGAGGTCATCCTGCGGAAATATTCCTGGAAGGTAAAGCGGATCTTCCGGAAATCGCCGCCTGCCGCCACAATCTTTGCCATGGATTCCATCACCGCGTAAACTGCTCCATGGTAGGGACTCCAGGAGGACAAAAACGGGTCAAAACCACAGCTCATCATGGTGACGGTATCTGTCTTTCCCTTCAAAACAGGGAGCTTTGCCACCATGGTCTGCGTCTCCGTAAGCTGGTATTTGCCGCCGTAGGGCATCAGCACGCTGGCTGCGCCGATAGAGGAGTCAAACATCTCCACAAGCCCCTTCTGAGAGCATACATTCAGATCGTTTAAAAGCGCAAGCCAGGCAGCTTTTACATCTCCCGCCTCAAGCTGCTTTCCAACCTCCTCCACAGCCCATTTGTCAAAATAGTTGTCCTCCTTGGAAGGAATGTCCACCTTTACAGAGGTTTCCTGATGGGCGCCGTTGGTGTTTAAGAAGGCTCTCTTGAGATCAACAATCTTCTTTCCCCTCCATTTTAATACCAGTCTGGGGTCCTCTGTCACCACAGCCACAGGCACCGCCTCCAGATTTTCTTCCCCGGCATAGCCAAGAAAGGCCTCCACATCCCCGGGCGCCACCACTACTGCCATACGTTCCTGAGACTCAGATATCGCCAATTCTGTTCCGTCCAGACCCGCATATTTTTTCGGCACCTTATCCAAATCCACCAAAAGTCCGTCCGCCAGCTCTCCAATGGCCACTGACACACCCCCTGCGCCAAAGTCATTGCACTTTCTGATGAGGCGGCTTACCTCCGGGCGGCGGAATAATCTCTGTATTTTTCTCTCGGTGGGCGCATTTCCCTTCTGCACCTCTGCACCGCAGGTTTCAATGGAGCTTTCCGTGTGCACCTTAGAGGACCCCGTTGCACCGCCGCAGCCGTCCCTTCCGGTACGTCCGCCCAGCAGAATAATCACATCGCCAGGGTCCGACGAGGCACGGATTACATTCTTTCTGGGCGCGGCCCCCATAACCGCTCCAATTTCCATTCGCTTTGCCACGTAATCGGGATGGTAGATTTCCTTCACATAACCGGTGGCAAGTCCGATCTGATTGCCATAGGAGGAATAGCCCGACGCCGCTCCCCGCACCAGCTTCTTCTGGGGCAGCTTGCCCTTTAATGTCTCCGACACAGGAACGGTAGGGTCTGCCGCTCCCGTTACGCGCATAGCCTGATAGACATAGCCTCTGCCGGAAAGGGGGTCTCTTATGGCCCCGCCCAGACAGGTAGCCGCTCCGCCGAAGGGCTCAATCTCCGTAGGGTGGTTGTGCGTCTCATTCTTAAAGAACACAAGCCATTCCTCCACACTCTTTTGGCCGTCATAGTCCATTTCCACCGGCACCACCACGGAGCAGGCGTTGATCTCGTCCGATTCCTCCAAATCCGCAAGCTTTCCATCCTTTTTGAGCTTGCGCATGGCAATGAGCGCCAAATCCATCAGACAGACAAACTTATCCTCCCTGTCCCCGAAAATCTCTTCTCTGGTGTCCAGGTAGCTCTGATATGTAGTCTCAAGGGGAGAGCGGTAATACCCTTCCCCAAATTCCACATTCTTTAACTCCGTAGAAAAGGTTGTGTGACGGCAGTGATCTGACCAGTAGGTGTCCAGCACCCGGATTTCCGTCACCGTAGGATCCCGTCTTTCCTCGTCGTGAAAATATTTTTGGATATGCAGAAAATCCTTGAAGGTCATTGCAAGGCCCAGAGAATCATATAACTCTCTGAGCCGCTCCTCCTCCAGATTCTGAAAATCGTTGAGTACAGCCACATCTGCCGGCTCATCAAACACAGAAACCAGCGTATCCGGCTTTACCATATCCGTCTCTCTGGAGTCCACAGGATTGATGCAGTATGCCTTGATCCTGGAAAATTCCTCTTCATCCATATCGCCCCTGATCAGGTAGGTGACCGCCGTTTTAATGATGGGCTCTTCATTTTCGTCCAGAAATTTCACGCACTGCACCGCGGAATCCGCTCTCTGGTCAAACTGTCCCGGCAGATATTCCACAGAAAACACTCTGCCGTCTTTTGGAATCTCTATGGTCTCCTCATACAGGCAGTCAACGGGCGGCTCGGAAAACACGGTTTTACAGGCTTGTGCAAACACTTCATCCGAAATATTTTCCACATCATATCGGATAAACACCCTCACCTCTTTAGTGTCTATGCCCAGATAATTTTTCAGCTCCTCATGCAGCTCTTTCGCCTTGACCGCAAAAGGTTCCTTCTTTTCTACATAGATACGTCTTACGTTGCCCATGCTGAATCCTCCAAAAGTAAAATATGTTTTATAATACACCGAATTCCACGTTCGCACAATGGAAAGCTGTTACGGTTCTTCTTCTAACTCCACCCCAAGCCCTCTCAGGATAAAAAAAATCTCCCGGTCTACTGCCTCCGCCTTAATGCCAATGGTCTGGGCGGATATTTTCAGCCCTTCCAGCACAAACATAATGTTGCGGGCCGTTCCCCTGCAGTCCTCACAGTAAAATTCACCGTTCTCCACGCCGGCCTCAATGAGCTTTTCGATGATTTTCACCGCAGAATCAAACTGCTTCTTGAGAATATTATCCTTCTTCGGCAGATCGTGCTCAAAATAAAATTCATAAATGGCCTGGGTAAGCGTATCCTTTTTTCGCAGAAGCTCTTTTTTCTGTTCCTTAAGAAACAAAATCAGAATGTCCGCCGCGGTGGCGTCCTCCGCGATGCTGTCGGAAAACACATCGTCCGCCTCCTCGGTTTCCAGCCGCATAACCTCCATAAATATCTGGCTTGTGCTGTCAAAGTACAAATACAGCCCGCCCCGGCTGATGCCGCAGGCTTCCACGATATCCTTCATAGTCACTTTTTTAAAGCCCTTCTCCACGAACACTCTTCTGGCCGTTTCCAAAATATATTTCTTCTTCTGTACCGATTTTTCTCCCATTCCCGTATTCCTTCCATCAGCAGTCAAAGGGCTTGTCCCAGTATTCTATGATCTCCTTCATCTTCTCCAAAACAAGGAAAAAAATCCCCTCAGAAACAGCCTGGCTCCAAAGCACAGCCTTGGTTCTGCCGCCCAGCACGTAATAAGAGAGAATTCCTTTAAGGACGTCCCAGTCCCTCCAGCCCGCTCTCTTGATGAGGCGTCTTTCGTCCTCATGGCTCTGTATCCGGTTGCGGGTATATATGTAACGGTAATTGCGGTCCATAAGAGACGAACCCGACACCTCTTTTATAAAGCTTAAAAGCGTTGCATCGTACACCGGAAAGGCGATGGAGTGCGCCCCGATATCCTGTCCCCGGTAAATAGAGCTGGCCTGTGTGCCCGCACTTTTTTCCAGCCAGGGCAGATAACGAAAAAGCGGCATTGCTGCCCGCTTATACTCCTGCAAAAGCCGCTGCCGATATTCTAAAGAGTCCTCCATCACTGCACCTCCCATTAAAAC
>NZ_CEWDFQ010000035.1:0-15044 GCF_982438285.1 Acetatifactor sp.
CAATTTGCAGCAGATTTACAGTCTGTCCCCTTTGGCCACTCGGGAATCCATCCACGCAAGGCAAATGCCTTAACAATGTGAAATTGTATCACAGTTTTACACAAAATGCAAGCAAAAAAGCTCACTCTCTTATGACTCTGCGGGCACTTTCTCGAAATAGTAGAGCACAAAAGGATATTTTGCCAGCTGCATTTCTCCGTAGCCCGCTATGCTGTAGCCCTTGGCTGTCATCTGATCAATATCGCTCTGGGACATGTAATCCGGGGTAAAGTACCAGAACCTGTCGGCATCTGTGCTGAGATAATTGCCGTTGATCACTTCATTTTCCGGGAAATAAAAGGCTAACACCGTCCATCCAAGATGCTGGACGCCGTTGCTTACCAGCTTTACCTCCTCAGGCACCTCTCCCATCAAAGAAAGGGTTTCGGCTGTCTCCTGCTCCTGCCTGTTTACCTCAGCGCTGTAGGACTGGTAATTCTGTATTCCCATGCCAAACAGCAGAGCCAGAATCACCACCAGAACGGCCTTACCCGCTTTTACAGGCCATTCCTTTTTCCATTTCCCGCCCAGCCTTCCAAGAAGCGCCAGCATACCATTGCATTCGATCACCAGGGTCACAAAAACAACCGCGCTCAAGGGGTACAGATATCTCTCTGCCAGCACGGGCCCCATCAAAAGACACAGCACATAGGCAGACAAAAGTGTGCCAATCACAGTAAGAGCTCCCACTGCTGCGGCGTATGTAGTATCGGACCAGGCTCTTACAGAGGGTGTATGTATCAGTATGCCCATCCTGCCATCCTGCCTTTTTATCTCAAAGAACGAGGACTCCGCCAAAAGCAGAATCAGCAGGAAAACCACAAACAAAGGAAGCAGAATCCGGCTCATAGAGGCTCCTCCGGTGAGCATCACAAGGCTTTGCTTTAACGGCAGCAGCTGTGACATCCACCAGTTATTGCTGACGCTTTCCGTGGTGGAAAGCAGACGCTGCAGCCAGGGCAGATAGCCCACAACAAACACCACTATGGACACAAGCCCCTTGATCCAGGTTTTTCCACGGTAACGTACAAAATAGGCCACAGCCGTGACAAACAAAAGAATCCCGGCGCTTACCAGCGCATAATAGTGGGCATAAGCCCCAATCAGAGCCCAAAGCACCATTCCTACCCAGGCTGCCTTCCCTCCGCACAGCACCCGGAAGGAGCAGTAAAAGCAGGCCGCCATGGCTAAAAAAGCCAAAGCGTACATTCTCACCTCCAGATTGTATTCCAGACAGGAGGAGGCCAAGCCGGAGATCATCACAAAAAAGGCCGCCGGAATATTTCCAAAGCGTTTGCGGAAAAAGGTTACCGCCATCACAAGGCCGGCCCCAAAGGGCACAAGGGAGGCCAGATGATATACCGGCACTGTGTAACCAAACAGCTCTCCAAACAGCTTTAACCAATAATAGTACAGAGGCGGATGGCTGTCCCAATAGTAGAGCACCTGCATAATGCCCGCCATGGATTTTTGGGCCGTATTGGCGGAAAAGGCTTCATCCCCCCACAGCACATTGTCAAACATCAGGCTTACGTTAAAAAGCACTACAGCAATCGCCAGCAGATAAATACCGGCGGGAAACACATATTTTCGCACAAACCGCACCAGCCACACACTGCGGTATTGCTCCCAGTCCACCTCCACAGTGACCTTCCGGCAGCTTAGCAGCCATTCTCCCGCAGCCGTCACCAACGCCGCCATAAGTTCCACTGCCGCAAATTTCAAAACAAAGGAAGGGGACCTGTCAATTTTTTCCCAAAAGGAGGTTCCCTCCTCACACAACAACACCATGGCCCCGGAGGAAAGAAGGGTAACCAAAAGGGTGTATGCCCCATAGCGCAATACCGCCTCCTCTGTGGTGAGCTTCTTTTCCTTATGATAGCTGCGCCAAAGCAGCAGAGGTATTATGGGAATCAGTAATCCAAATATGACCGCCTGCATTCTCTTTTGTCCTTTCTATTTTCCTGTATACTTTAAAATGACCGCACTGGTGGGAGGCATATCCAGGGTAATCTTGCCCGCCGCAACCGCATACTCCTGCCCATCCAGGGTATAGCCCTCTTCCCCGGTCTGCAAAAGCACCTTCATTTTTCCGGTCTTTGGTATCCCCAAAGGCCACACCACCAGCTCCTTGGTCACCGGCTCATTGTTGTTGTTAATGGCGATTACACACTGTCCCGCTCTGTTAAAGCGTCCGTAGGCAAGAAAATTATAATCCGACTCCACACTCTTGATAGACCCTCTTCTCAGCTCCGGATTCTCTTTTCTAAGGCGGATAATATCCCTGTGAAAGGCAATCAGCTCCGTATCCTCCCTGCCCCAGGGATAGCTGCGTCTGTTATCCGGGTCGGTAAAGCCGCACAGGCCCGCTTCATCGCCGTAATAAATGGTGGGGGCTCCCACCCATGTCATCTGTATCACAACCCCTTCCCGGAAAACGGCCTTGCTCACATCCTGCTGTGCCGCCTGGGAACCCAGGGTATTGATTCTTCCCACCTTATGGTTGGTGCGGGTAAGAAAACGGGAGTGATCATGATTGGAAAGCTCATTCATGGCCACCTGCCAGCTTGGCATGGAAAAGCTGGCCGTATGATGACGCATGGCGCCCCAGAAGCTCTCAGCATTGCCCAGCAGATCCTCCCTGAAATCGTCGCTGTGCTTCTCCATTCCCGTCAAAAACCACGTAACCGGCTCCATAAAGGCGTCATAGTTCATAACCGTATCCCACTCGTCTCCCTGAAGCCAGTCCCTGGTATTTCCATAATGCTCCGCCAAAATAATGGCGTTGGGGTTTGCCTCCTTTACGTTTCGGCGGAATTCCTTCCAGAAATGATGGTTAAACTCTCTGCTGTGGCCCAAATCCGCCGCCACATCAAGCCTCCACCCATCTGCATTATAGGGCGGTGACACCCATTTTCTTGCAATGTGCATCACATAATCGAACAGCTCCTTAGAGCCCTCATAGTTAAGCTTTGGCAGCGTGTCATGTCCCCACCAGCCGTCGTAGCTGGTGTTGCAGGGCCAGCCATTTGGATCGTGAAAGTCAAAATAATTGCGGTAAGGACTGTCACCGTCAATAAAAGCGCCCTTTTCATAGCCCTCAGCCTTTTCGTAAATGCGCTCCCTGTCCAGCCATTTATTAAAGGAGCCGCAATGGTTGAAGACGCCATCCAGAATTACCTTCATGCCTCTCTTGTGGGCCTGCTCCACAAGCTGCGCAAACAGCCGGTTGCTGGCTTCCAGATTGGCCTTGTTCGTGACACGGTTGATATATTTTGTGGCAGACTGATTCTCCCTCTGCCCATTTTGCAAAAGCTCCCCTTTGTCATCCACAATTTTGCCGTAATGAGGATCGATATAATCATAATCCTGAATATCATACTTATGATTGGAAGGAGACACAAACAGAGGGTTAAAGTAGATCACCTCCACTCCCAGGTTTTGCAGATAATCCATTTTGTCCAGAACACCCTGGAGGTCGCCTCCGTAAAAATTCCTCACATCCATCTGGGCCGGATATGTGTTCCAATCCTCCACCCTCTTTACGGGCTCGCCGATATAGCAATACTCCCCCGTCTCCACATCGTTTGAAGGATCACCATTACAGAATCGGTCCACATAAATCTGATACATCACCGCACCCTTGGCCCAGTCCGGAGTCTGAAAGCCCGGCAGAATCACAAAATCGTAGTACTCATTCACCTCCTGGACCAAGCCCCGTACGTCAAAATAACCGGTCAGACGGCCGGTGCATATCTCAAAGTAATAGGAAACCTTCTCATTGTCCAGCTGAAGCTCAAAGGCGTAAAAATCAAACTGCTCATCGGTTTCCACCTTGTTCATCAGATATCTTTGTCCCTTGTGCACAAAAAACACGCAGTCCACGTTGTTTTTTGCGGTACGGAACCGTATGGTCACCAGGTCATAAGGAGTGGGCTCCTGGGGAATCACATACTCCCCCGTAGTGTCCGAGTAAAGCGCACGCCTGTTAAAAACCGGCCGCATGGAAGAAATATACTGCTGGTTGTATTCCGTCTGCCTTATCTTTTCCAAGTCCATAGTTCTACCTGCCTTACAATCATATTCTGTAATATAGTATGCCCAATCCCATTGTACTGAAAAGGAAATATAAGTTCAATAGGAAATCTGCGGATTTACAGGCATATACGGTAAAAAGGACAGCTTTTAAAGGCTGTCCTTTTTAGAGAAGGTATTTCTTTCTTATGGGGTATAGCAAAAAACTAAATAATGTATTGGGGGGGGGTAAGCATATTATAATAGCATGTGCTCCCCCATTTGACTATTCTCAGAATTCACAAATATTACAAATTTACTGTTTCGTTTTTGTCTATTTTTTACAATACTTTGTTGTATAAAATCACCAAAAGCCTTGTCAGCTTTAAGCCTGTGCCGCAAAGAGCCCTTCAAATTCCTCCCGGCCAATCTTTTCCTTCTCCAAAAGAAGCTGGGCACACCTGTGCAGCACTCCTTCGTTTTCCAGAATAATAGCCTTTGCCTTTACATAGCATTCATCAATAATAGACTTTACCTCTCGGTCAATCTCACCGGACACAGCCTCGCTGTGAGCCTTTGCGTGGGCTAAGTCTCTTCCGATAAATACCTCGTCGTCATCATCGTCATAGCAGATCACGCCGATATTTTCCGACATGCCAAAGCGCGTCACCATCCTGCGGGCCACCTTTGTGGCTTTCTTGATATCGCTGGAGGCTCCTGTGGTAATGTCCTTAAAGATAATTTCCTCGGCGATTCTGCCGCCTAAGGACACCATAATATCCTGCAGCATCTCTCCCTTAGTGATAAACATTTCATCCTTTTCCGGCAAAGGCATAGTATAACCCGCTGCCCCCACTCCCGTGGGAATGATGGAAACCGTGTACACAGGGCCTACGTCCGGCAGCACATGGAATAAAATGGCGTGGCCTGCCTCGTGGTACGCCGTGATTTTCTTTTCCTTGTCGGAGATGATGCGGCTCTTCTTTTCGGAGCCGATGCCCACCTTGATAAAGGACTTTTTGATATCCTCCTGGGACAGATATGCCTTTCCCTCCTTGGCTGCAAGAATCGCCGCTTCGTTCATAAGGTTTTCCAGGTCAGCCCCGGTAAAGCCCGCCGTGGTCTGGGCCACCTGCTTGAGATCCACATCGTCTCCCAGAGGCTTATTCTTCGCGTGAACCTTTAAAATCTCCTCTCTCCCGCCGATATCCGGCCTGCCTACCGCCACCTTGCGGTCAAAACGCCCGGGCCGCAGGATAGCCGGGTCCAGAATGTCCACCCGGTTGGTAGCCGCCATAATGATAATTCCCTCATTGACGCCAAAGCCGTCCATTTCCACAAGAAGCTGATTCAGGGTCTGCTCCCTCTCATCATGACCGCCTCCCATGCCTGTGCCCCGGCGTCTTGCCACCGCGTCAATTTCGTCGATAAATACAATACAGGGTGCATTTTTCTTTGCTTCTTCAAACAAGTCCCGGACACGGGATGCTCCTACGCCCACAAACATTTCCACAAAGTCGGAGCCGGAAATGCTGAAAAAGGGAACGCCCGCCTCTCCTGCCACAGCCTTTGCAAGAAGCGTCTTTCCGGTTCCGGGCGGGCCCTCTAAAAGCACGCCCTTTGGAATCCTGGCGCCCACCCGGGTATATTTCCCAGGCTCCTTTAAGAAATCAACGATCTCCTGAAGCTCTTCCTTCTCTTCCTTTAAGCCCGCCACCTGCGCAAAGGTGACCTTTTTCTCTCCAACCGTCATCTTAGCCCGGCTCTTGCCGAAATTCATCATTTTCCCATTGCTGCCGCCGGTGTTCTGGGTATTGAGCATCATAAAAAGAAACAGTCCCACCACCAGCACAATGAGCATGGGAACCAGGGTGGTCAAAAACCAGCTCTGCCGCTGCACATCCAAAACCACGGGATCATACCCCGCCTGTCTGATTACTTCCTCAATCTCAGACACGTCGGTGACATAAAGCCTTCTGTCCGAGCCATCCGTCATCTCCACCTCCACATAGCCGGTGGGAGTCTCTGCGTTTGGCTGAATGATAAGCTCCTCAATCTTATCCCCCTCCAGGTCCGACATAAAATCTGCCCTGGTGTAGCCGTTTCTCTGCTCGCTGAACAGGCTCAGCACTGCAACCACCAGCACCAGCATAATCAGAAAAACAAAGAAAGAGTTAAAACTTTTACCGCCTTGCTTCAATTTTGGGCCTCCTACTCACTTTAATTAAATTCCACAACCCCGATGTAGGGCAGATTGCGGTATCTCTGGTCATAGTCCAGACCATAGCCCACTACAAATTCATCCGGTATCTCAAATCCCGTGTAGTCCACCTTTACATCAACCACCCGTCTCTCCGGTTTGTCAAGCAGCGTACACAGACGCAGGGATCTGGGCCCTCTGTCCTTGAGCATTTCCAGCAGATAGCTCAGTGTCCTGCCGCTGTCCACGATATCCTCCACTACAATCACATCCTTATCCTTCAGGGACTCATCCAAATCCTTTACGATTTTTACCACACCGCTGGATTTGGTGTCGCTTCCGTAGCTGGACACGGACATGAAATCCAGGGACACGGGCACCGTGATTCTCTTTGCCAGCTCGCACATAAAAAAGCTTCCGCCCTTTAAAACGCATACTAGATGCACCTGCCTGCCCTGGTAGTCCCTGCTGATCTGTTCCCCGATGGCCTGAATCCTTTCGTCCACCTCTTTCTCGGATAATAGTACTCTAATGCTCTCTGCCATAGCTTTCCTCCGTTTCACTGCCCCCGCAGTCTCTTTTTAATTGTACCTGCAGAATGCGCTTTGTATTCCCATTTATTTTATAATATTCGCTGATGCGCCAGCCTGCAAGCCAAAGCACATGATGCTCCTGCGCCAAAACCGGAATGCGGTCCCGTTTATCTTTGGGAATCTTCTCCGTAATCATATAATCCTTAAGCGATTTGTGCATCTGCCCGCCCCGTCCGTCAGACAGGGTAAGATAATCCCCCTTTTGTCTGGTGCGGAACACCAGGGATTTACTTATTTTATCATAATCAAACCATTTCGTACATTCCCTTTGGGGCACTTCCCTGTGTTTTTCTGCCAAAAGCAGGGTGAATTCTGCCTCTCCCCAGGTTCCAAGGCCCACGCGCAGAGGAGTTTTTCCCAATTCTCCGACCCCTATGGACACGGGAAAAAATGCTCCTCTCTCCTCCGAAAGCGCTCCTCCGTCCCCTCCAGCCCTTTTTTCCAGAATCACCTTGTCATATTCCCTTCTGGCGTTCATGCCAAAGGGCAGGCTCACGCTCCGGTTTCCCTCCTGCGTAAATAAAGTCATCATCGCCTGAATATGCACATACTCCATATCCTTATGCCCGGGCCACAGCTCTTTTAAAAGACAATGCAGCATTCTTGCGCGGATGGCCGGATGCTCCTTTACAAACAAATTCCTGTCAATCACCACAAAAGCCCCTTCTTTGTGGGCCTCCTCTCCAGCCGCCCCTGGGGAAGCTGCTCTGACGCATCTTTTGAGAGCCTCCTTCGTCTGGGCTTCCATATAATCCTCCGTCTCCGACAGAATCCGGGCCGTTCTGCTCATGCGGGCCACACAGCCCGGCGCGATTTCATTCTCAGCATAGGGCAGAATATGATGTCTGATTCTGTTTCTGGTATAAGCATCCTCTTCATTGGTGGCATCCTTTCGCCAGGAAATGCCCCGCTCCTTTAAATACCCTTCTATTTCCGGCCTTTCCAGACAGAGAATAGGGCGGATAATCTCATCCCTCACAGGAGGGATGCCGCAAAGCCCCTTCAGGCCGCTTCCCCGAAATAAGTGAAACAACATGGTTTCACTTAAATCATTGCTGTTATGGGCCACCGCAATCCTCCCAGCCCCAAAATCCTCTGCCGCCTGGGAAAACGCCTCGTAGCGGATGTTTCGTCCCGCCTCCTCCTCAGAGCATTTGTCCCGCTCTGCCCTGGCTTTTACATCAGCCCTGGTCAGATAAAAGGGAATTTCAAAGCTGCGGCAAAGGGTTTCCACATACCGGGCATCCTCCCCGGATTCCTGCCTCAGACCGTGATCCACATGGACCACCGCCAAAAAAAGAGGATTTCTCTTTGCCCATTCCAGCAACACAAATAAGAGGCAAAGCGAGTCTGCCCCTCCAGAGATTCCGGCCACCACCCGGTCGCCGGCCTTCAGCATATGATGTTCTTCCATAAAGGAGAACACTTTTTCCTCCGTCCTTTGTGCGTTGTTCATGTCAACCTTTATGGTATCTGAAAATCCCAAAAAAATCAAGTTATACCGCTATTTTCCCAAATGCCGATCACAATTATGGTCATGTCGTCCAAAATACGTCCCTTGCTTGTGCGGATTACCCTCTGCAGCAGCTGCTCAGCAATCTCCCTGGGATTTTGTTTTGTCACCTCTGATATGGCCTCACACATGGCTTCCTCATAATTGCCCTCCCCCAGCGCGTCCAGCACTCCGTCCGTCACAAGCACCAGATAATCTCCGTCCGTCAGCTTTCTGTGCACAGCCTCAGGCTCTATGCTTCGGAAAACTCCCAGGGGAAGGCTTCCCATTTCAATTTCCTCCACCTTTCTTCCCTTTTTTAAGAAGGAAGCGGCTGCTCCTACCTTCCACAGGCTGCAGCTGCCCCGGTAAAGGTCCAGATCGCAGATATCAAGGGTAGGATGATTGTGCTCCTCCCCCCTGGCAAAGAGCGCAGCATTTACCAGATTCACAGCCGTCTCCATGCCGTAGCCCGCCTCCAGCATTTTCTCCATCAAATCCAGCACTCTCTCGCTTTCTGCGCTGGCCTCCTCCCCAGAGCCGGTTCCATCGGACAAAAGCACCGTCAGCCTGCCCTTTTCCGATTCTATCATGGCATAGTTATCCCCGGAGACCGTTTCATTTTCCTTTACGGCCTTGGAAAACCCGGAGAGCACAATAAAGGAAGGTTCCTCCACAAGGATAAAGCTATGTATTTCTCTTTCAATATAATATGGACTTGTAACCGATACCTGCAGATGACGGTCCAGCAAAACAGAAAGCATATCCGCAGCCTCCTGGGAGGGCATCCTGTCCTTTTTCCGAATACACATGGTAAGGCCAATGGCCTTCCTGTCGTCGGCCTGTGGAAGATAGCAGATGTCCTCCACCACAATACCCTCCTCTTTCATGGCGTGAATGATCTGACGCCTGCATTTTTCTTCTATGGGCTCATAGTGGAATACCTGATCCGCCACCTCCGTCATAATCTGGGCCACCTCGCTGAAATTGCTCCCCATGACCTGTCTGTTCTCCCAAACCTTTCTGGCATCGAGAAACGACTGCCTGTCCGTCCCCGTTTCTGTCCCTTCAAACGCTCCGCCGAAGCTGCGGGCAAGCTCGCGAAAGGTTTCCGCATATCCCAAAAGCCTTCTCTTACACAAATCAGGCACCTGTACTGTGTAAATTTCCTTTTCCCGCATTTTCCATCTGTCCGTTCCCATACTGTTTCCCCTTTCTTCCCTCAGCCGGACGCTGCCGCTCCGGCTAAGCAGTACTCATTATAGTGGCAGCATTTTCTTGTTTTTGTCAAAAAGAGGAAGAAATATACTTAATTTTTTGCGACAAAAAAAGCAGAAGCCCTAAGACTTCTGCTTATCTGATTCTCAGTCATCCTCTTTAAAAAGAATCTCACCCTCATATACCAGTCCCAGCTTATCCTTGGCCACCTCTTCCACATAGGCCTTGGTCTGGGTATACTTCCGATATTCCTCTATCTCCTGTGTCCGTTTATCCTCCGCCGCGATCTGCTCCTTTAACTGCTCCTCTCTGGCGGCATAGGCTTCTATTTTCTGTTCCAGCTCTACGCTCTGCACCGCCACGGCCACCATGATCATAATTACCACCAGCGTCACCAGAAACATGCTGAAGCGGTTTTGACGTCTTTTCCGGTATGCAATTTTTCTTCTCGCCATACAAACACCTCTATCCGCACACCGCAAGGCGGCTTTTCAACAACTTACCCTACAATGTCATTTTAAGCATTTTCACAAGCAGAGTCAACTTCTTTTTTAGCATCCGGCCGCCCCTTCTTCCCTGTCTGGAAAGACTCTTTTTTGCCTTTCCCGCCTTGTTTTTCAGGGCTTTTGCAGCCCATAAAAAAGGCCTTGCCAGAAAACAGGAAATTTTTCCCAGTGCAAATAGCACGCGTCCCAAAAGAAAGGACACGTATTTTACGAAAAAGGGACTTACCAGCTTTTTGTACAGCACCATGCCTGTCATCGCACCAAACACGGCAAACCAACGCAGCGTGCCGTTGCTTTCATGGTACAAAAGCAAAAACACCTCCGCCGCACAGTAGGCCCAAAAGCAGAGATCCTCCACGGACACCCAAAAGCCGCTGTGAGGCAGAACTCTTCTCAATATCCTGAGAATATCGTACAGGAAGGTAATAAAAATGCCCATGAGCAGGGCATAAAGAAGAAAGAGATTCTCGTTTGCCATGGGCGGCTCCTTCAGCGAAACAGCTTGCTGAGCAAAGATTCATTTTTATGTCCGGCCAGGTTTTGATCGGAATAGGTAAAGCTGTCGATTCTGCCGTCAATGTCCACCTCGCCCTTATCCAGAGTCAGTCTGTTCACATGCAGCTCATCCCCCTTGATCATAAGCATCCCCTGCTCCGTCTCCAGGAGAATCTCATGCACATCAAAGGAAAGGACATCGCTCACACCGTTGATAGCGCAGGTCCTTCGATTTGTCATTGTCACCTTGTGGGTGCGTCCGCTGTTGCTTAAATCTTCCATAAGTCCTCCTGCCCGGTGGGTCCTGCGCCTTTTTCAAGGCCCCAAAGAAGCTGCCACCCTGTTCTCTTACATTATATTAGACAGGGGCCGGAAAAATTCCTGTGTGAAAAAATACTTACAGATAGCGGAACAGCTCGCCGGCCTCTTCCTTTTTCACAGTTTCCTGCACGTCCAGCACCTCCACTCTTACCTCCTTGTTTCCGAAGGAAATAGATATGATATCTCCCTTCTTTACGTTTGCGGAGGCCTTGGCGGGCTTATCGTTTATCAGCACCCTTCCGCTGTCGCAGGCCTCGTTGGCCACGGTACGACGCTTGATCAGACGGGATACCTTTAAATATTTATCAAGTCTCATATATGCTCCTTCCCAAAGAGGGACACCCGGGGGTTCCGGGCGCCTCTGCCACAGAAACAGGCAAAAAAAGAGAACCGCCTTCTGGAGGTTCTCCCAAACAGCCCTTATTATGCGTTCAGCATATCCTTCAAAGCCTTGCCTGCCTTGAACTTAGGCGCCTTGGAGGCTGCAATCTTCATAGGCTCGCCGCTCTGGGGATTTCTTCCTTCTCTCTCCGCTCTCTTGGAAACTTCAAAGGTGCCGAAGCCTACTAACTGAACCTTTCCGTCCTTCTTCAATTCTGCAGCAACAACATCCGTAAAAGCCTTCAAAGCCTTTTCAGCATCTTTCTTAGAAATTTCAGCCTGATCAGCTATAGCTGCCACTAATTCTGTTTTGTTCATTTTGAACTCCTCCTGTAATGAGTTTTCGTTGATTGTATTTCACGTAGATGCTTCTTGAGAAACGTCTATACATATATATATCCGTTTTTACTGCATTTGTCAAGGCATTTTCCCCATATTTACGGCACTTTCCCCACATTTACGGCACTTTTTTCTCTGCTCCTTCCAGCCTGTCTATCAAATCTTCTGTACGGTCTGTGAGAATCTGCTCCTGGGAAAGTCTGCATAGGCCTGCTATCCGGGAAAGGGCCATAAGGATGTCCCCGGTAAGCCTTGAAATTTCCGGATCGTAATCCACAGGAGTGCACGCCTGCAGCCTCTTGGCCGCATCCAGTATCTGTTCCACACATGTCCCAAAATCTCCCTGGGGCTCATAGAGCTTGTCCGCCTTTTTTAACACCTTCTGCGCCCTGGTAAGGGCTGGCAGCTCCTTTGGGATCTCCCGAAGGGGAGACTGCGCAATGGCCTTCCCCTCTTTTTCCTTCTTCTTGATTTCCTCCCAGTTCTCCAATACCTGCCCCGGACCCTCTACTGCGAGATTCCCGAACACATGGGGATGCCTGCGCACCATCTTAGCAGCCACCTCCGACACCACGTCCCCCATGTCAAACAGCCCCTCCTCTTTTGCGATCTGGGCGTGCATAACCACCTGGAGAAGTACATCTCCCAGCTCCTCCCTGAGGTTTTCAAAGCTGTCTGTCTGCTCCAGAATGCGGATGGCCGCATTTACCTCTGCCGCCTCCTCCGTCATACAGGGCCGCAGGCTCATATGGGTCTGCTGCCGATCCCAGGGACACCCTCCCTCACTGCGCAAGGTCTCCACTATCTTTAAAAAGTCCTCATAAGTATATTTTTTCTCTTCCATCTTCTTCTCCTATATATACCTTATTTTATTATTACAGTAACTCTTGCAATGGTAATTTCCATAGGGCATGCTTGGAGCGGAAGCGTGTCTGTGTTGAAATATGCCCCAGCTACGAAAATACTTTACAAAACAATCCTTGTAATGATCCCCTGACTTATTGCGCGGCTTCAGAAGACTGCGCTGCCGATGAGCTTTCCGTGGATTGTGATGCCGATGAGCTCTCTGCGGACTGCGATACCACTAAATCCGCGAAGGAATAGGAAATATCCTTTTCCTCCTCATCCACCAAAACGGTATAGCTTCTGGTTTCATAGCCTGTCTTTCGCAGAGTTATCACATGGGAGCCGGATGTCTTTCTAAAGCTGCAGGGAGAAATTCCCACGTAATTGCCGTCCAGGTATACCTCTGCCCCCTCCGGAGCGTCCACATACACCTTGTAATAGCTGGTGGTGGTGTCTGCCTGTGTGGACTCCGTACTGCTTTCGCTGCTTTCCTCCTCTTCCCCGCCGGTATCCACCTTATCCAGCACAATGTCGATGCCTGCGGACTCCTGGCCTACCCGTATATACTGGGTTACCGACTGATAACCCGAAGCCCGCACAATCAGCTGGTGCAGGCCATACTCCAGCGTCACCGGCCCGGAAGCGTCCGTCTCCGTTCCGTCCACATACAGCTGGGCGGAGGAGGGGGTTATGGAAAACAGCACCATTCCATACTGCACCTTGGCAACCTCCAGGTCTCCGATATCCAGAGTGGTCTCTTCATTGCGGTTAATCACAACGCTCTTTACGCCTCCGCCTCCATTGTGGCTGATATTTACCTGATAGCTTCCCTCTGGCACGGTCAGCAGCATATCCTCTGTAATCCGGCAAATCATAGACTGGCCGATCTCTATCCAGCCCCCCACAAAATTCTCGTCATTGGCAAGCCGCAGATATCCATGGCCCTTCTCTACGGATATGCTTGCCACTTGGCTGTCGATTCCCTGAAAGCTTAAGATATCCGCCGCATTCAGTTCCATCTTATCTATGCTCCTGCCCTGGGAGAGATACTGTGTATTTTCTGTAAGCTTATACACCTCCTGGCCGATGGTCACCTCCCCCCGCACCGTATTGATCTCATACCGCTCCACATTCTCATAGCTCCAGGCATCGGGAGAAAGCTGCATGCTGGTCAGATGCTTCTTAGACTTTAAGAAGGTGATGTAAACCACGTCTCCCACCTCAATCTGATCCAGAGAAACGCTTTCTCCATACTTGTCGTAAAGCTTTGTGGTTCCGTCCAAAGAAAGGGTGTAGCGCCTTCCCAGCTCCAGATTTAAAAATGTGACAGTATTGTCATCTTTGTTTTTATCCACCAGAATTGGCGTGTCTGCAGAATCATAGTCCCCCGGCCCCGTCAAGATAAACCCTGTGTCCACCCGCTCTCTGGTCTCAGCAGCCGTCTCCTGTGACGTCTGCCCCTGAGCGTTTTCGTTTGAGGCGCTCCGGGCCCTATTGCCAAACGCGCTCCACAGGCCAAGCGACACTATCGTCACAACTGCAGCCAAAAACAAAATTGTCCCGGTTATCCCCAAAACACTTCTTTTGTTCTCCTTTTTTTTCTTTCTTTGGTTTTGTTTCACAGTCTGCTCCTTCTTTATCTCCTTTGAAATACTTCATCCAGAAAAATCTGCTTTTCCTTTTCCTGTACCACTAGTTTCTCCAGCTTTTCCCTGTTGCGCTCCGGTATCCACGCCTTTCCCGAGTTATAATAAAAATTGACGATCTTCCAAAATTTCTCCGGATATGCCAGCCGGTAATAAAGATCCATTCTGCTTTCGTCCGAAATAGGTCTTTCCTCCTGGTAAGCCGCAAGCAGCTCCTTCCCCAGAGAAACGGACCAGCTGCTCTTTTCCAGAAGCTTACGCAAAAACAGGTACAAGTCCCGGATCGGGTTGTCAGGAAGGCATTTTTCAAAATTTACAACAAACCATTCCTCCTGCCCCCACAAAATATTGTGATACTGATAATCCCCGTGGCAGTACAAAACGGTTTCCTTCCTCTCATGGCCCTGACTGTTTTCCAAACGGTAGCGATTCCATTCCTCCGTAACAGCCAATGCCTGCTCCAGAAAATAATCAAAACTGTTTAAAAGGCCGATTTCAAACCCGGTTTTCTGTCCCCGCTGCTTCAAATACTTTCGAACCTTTCTAAGCTCTCTGTTATGCTTCTCATATTCCCTTCCCGCAAAAAAGCCATCTGCAGGCAGTCCATCCATCTCCGTTTGGGACAGCTCCATGCACCCATGAAGCCTCGCCAGCACTCTCACCGCCTCCAGGCACTCCTTCTTTTCGTAAATATTGCATTCCCGGCCCTCTGCGTAGGTTTTCAGCACATAAGAATTTCCCTCCATGTCCTTTACAAACAGGCTCCCTTCCCTGGTTGGAAGAATGGACTCCACTTGTATTTTCCCTGTTTCCCTGATATGATTCAGCAGTCTGTCCTGTATACGAATTTTGTTTTCATTCCCTGCATATTCTTTAAAAATGAGACAACCCTGATTGGTATCACATAAAATAGCTCCCCTTCCCTTGCGGGTACGAAGCACCTCTATATCATAC
>NZ_CEWDFQ010000036.1:0-15003 GCF_982438285.1 Acetatifactor sp.
GTCCAGCAGATAGGCCTGGGTTTCTGGATACCTGGGATCAATCTGCATGAGATGCTCCTTATTCCAGTGGTTGGTGGTATGATTGTACATGGAAATCTCTTCCCAGATACGGTATGCCAGAAAGCTCACAGTATACTTATGAAAGGGCGTGATATTTCTTATGGTGACGGTACCCGTCTCTTTATTATAGCTCCAGTTTTCTCCGTTTATCCTCTCATTGACAGTCCTGTCATAAACCTCCCAATAGGGGAATGCCTCTGCACTGTCATTGACAGCAAACTGCTCCTTAAAAAAGCTGTCCATAAGCCCGATGGTCACACTGCTCTCCACAGCAGTCCGGGCAGGTGTGCACAAAAAGGTCTGCTGCAGCTTATCCGGATTTTGTCTGGCCCATTCATTGTGATCTCTGATAATGCAGATGGTGGAATAAATCCCGTAGCCTGCATGTACGATTTCGTCGGAAAGCACGGTTCCGTCACTGTCGCGGATCACATCCGCGCCCCACTTTTCTGCCATTTTTAAAGTGAGCTGTTCATAGCCGGACTCTCCCGGCAAGGTAAAGCCGCCCTTTTCCTTTGCCATTTTTCCTTCCTCCTCATTTTCTAAACATTCATTCTACGGCACATTTCCACTGCAAGAGCTCTTGTAATGACTTCGTGCAGATTGGCTTTCTCCTCCGAAGGAAGCATGCCGATGGCACAGGCCGCCCGCACAAAGGACCTCGCATATGCACTGCAGTCCTGATCGTATATGCAAGGCTCCTCCTTTGGAATGCGTTTCCTGCTCCGGTAGCCATTTATGGCAAGCACCACAAATTCCTCCAAAGTCACGGGCCTCTCAGGATAAAAATGCCCCTTCTCCACCAAGTGAGAGTCTATCATCCCATTCTGATAAGCGCATTCCACAGTACCCGCATACCATTCATGCCCCACCACATCCACAAACATATCGTTATATACATTGGTTGGAAAAAACCGCACTGTTTTGATAATCATATCCAGTACGTCTGCCCTTGTGGCCTCTTTTTCCAAATCCTTCACCTCAGAAAGAAGCGCCTGCGCTCTTACAGGGTTTGTGACATTCTCATACGCCTTAGGCTTTTTAGGCAGTACAATAGGGCTTTTTGCCTTCCATTCCCCGTAACCTTCTGTCACACATTTTGCCAAAAAGCAGTAGCCTGGCTCAGGATGCCGGCTGCACACCTTCTGTAGCTCCTGGGCCACAAAGCCTGCCATTTTGTAAGCCCCATAATCATTGGTATGGGTATAATCATCCGGAAAAAAGTAAGCCTTTGCCTCCTCCAGTCCCTGCTCCCGAATGAAGTCCATGCTTCGCTGATGCAGATCCAGCACAGGCACCTCCAGACGCCTGCCGATCTCCCGGCAGCTCTCCGCATACTCCGCAAGCAGATCGTTGTAGCTGCCGTCGTTTCCCTTCCAGGTGTTCCTGGCCACAGGCGTCACTAAAACAGGATATCCTCCCTTGTCCCTGCATTCGTTTATGTATCTTGCCAGATTGGCCCGATATCCCCCTGAGGCCTTCAGATCATCCAGCTTTTGATCGTTATGTCCAAATTGAAAAAAGAAAAAGTCCCCAGGCTTTCTGTACTGGTCGATCACCGCATAATGTCCCTCCTTTCGGAAGGAATCTGTGGTAAGCCCTGAGTGGGCGTGATTGGACACTCCCACCTTATCATTCAGATATGCAGTGATCATCTGCCCCCAGCCGCAGTAGCTGCTGCCCGGGGCATAGGGATAATCGGCGCTTTGATCCGTAACAGTGGAATCTCCTTCAATATAAATGGTGGGGCAGAGCACCTCTGCTACCGCCAGACTGCTGATTCTGGGCCTATCCGCCACCACGGTGATATCCAGGGTGGTATCTGCATAAATACGGGTCTGTCCCCGGGGGACTATGTCGCACACATTTACTATCATAGTGTGGGTAAATACCGTGTCCCCGGGAATATTTCCCAGAAAGCTCAGTCTCCGCCTTCCGGAAAATATCAGCACATTGTCCATAGGCTCCTGCGTCCTGATGGTAAGCGTAACCTTGTAATTTCCCTGACGGGGCACGTCTACCTTGAAGGAAAGAGGAAGCCTTCGGCGCTCTCCCTCCTGGCGGTCTCCATTCTTTTCCTCCAGCTCCTGAAGTATACGGCCACAATCCACAAAGCATCCGTTTATATCCCCTTCTATCACTGTCAAAGACGCATCCCGGTACCAGTAAACCGTGTCGAAGCCCGAATTGAGCTCCGAAATCTGAAGAAGTTCCTGCTCCCCTCTATTCTCCTCTGCCACAAATCCATAACCCTTGCCAGGCTTGTAAAAATCACTTGGATTCACACCTATGACATTTGCCGTACCAGAATCCTGGCCAAACAGGAAATTCCGCCGAAACATGTTTAAAGAGCACCGTCCTTTTCTATTTGATCAGAGATCAGCAATGTGGAGAAAAATGCCAGCGCAAGCCCCTGTCCCCAGCCCTGTATCCAGTCTCTGGAAATACCCCGGTAGCCTTCCACATCCTTCATCACTGCAGTCCCGGCAGACACATTCATCACCTTGCCGTCCTCGCTTACGTTATCCATAAGCCCTCTGATAGACTTATTGATATACTTTGAATGAAGAGGATTTCCTCTGGTAAGCATGGCAGCCGCAATCCCCGCAGACGCGGAAATTTCCTCATAGGAATCCGGGTCGTCAAGAACCGTGCGCCACAGCCCGTTTTCGGTCTGCACCGTCTTAAGGGCTGAGAGCTGCTCGTTCAGAGAGCCTGCTACATCCATGTATTTCGGATACAGATAGCACTCCGGCAGCACATTGCTCACCTGTGACATGGTAAAGGCCGCCCAGGCATTTGCTCTTCCCCAGTAAATTCCGGACATATGATCCTTGGTGATATTGTTATAGCCGTGATAATAAAAACCGCTGCTGGGATTCTGCAGATACTTAATGTGCCAGTAGTACTGGTTCAGGGCGTCATCGATCATGGCCTCATCCTTCTCCATGACGCCTACCCGAAGGAGAAGAAACGCTGCCATAAACAAGGTGTCTGCCCATGCCTGCTCAGGGAAATCATTGTTGGCGGAAACCGTATGCTGCAGCACATGGTCCCCAAACCGAAGCGCTTCCCTGGTCAGATATTCCACCTTGCTCATGAGAATATCGTGATAGCGCTGTTCTCCCGTGGCCTTGTATAAGGTGATCAAGCAATGCCCCATAGCGCAGGCGTTCACCGTCCACACTCTGGGGAGCCCCAGATCTATCAGTTCATCCACACGATCCTTTAAAAGCTTCAGGTACTCTTCCTTACCTGTTTTTTCATAGGCTTCACTGATCCCATAGTAGGCCACTCCGCAGGGCCAGTCCCAGGTCAGATCCATGTTCATGGTTTTTCTTACAATTCTGTCAATTACCTGCTCGACTTCCTGTTTGTCATACTCCAGCTTTAGCATAATTCCTCCATTTCTACTGTCTTGCAGTATTATAAAATTTTCTTATACTCTTACTGTAAAAGTATCCCTTATTTCAGTCAAGTATAAAAAACCGCTGAAATATTTTTAAAAACTGTAAACCCATAAGAAAATTTTATAAATGCAGTTTTTTATAATTACAGCCCTCCAGCCTGGGCCGGAGGGCTGCTTTTACTGCTCTCGCTTATGCGCTCTGCTTATCAGGAGCGCTCTTTTACTGTCAGCGTTTTCTTTGACGGTTACAGTTACTCAGGAAGCTTGGTGGTGTTGCCAGCCTCATAAGCTGCCGCTCTCTCATCCAGAATTTCCTGATAGCCTGC
Organism: Acetatifactor sp.; assembly: GCF_982438285.1. Classification (NCBI taxonomy): domain Bacteria; kingdom Bacillati; phylum Bacillota; class Clostridia; order Lachnospirales; family Lachnospiraceae; genus Acetatifactor; species Acetatifactor sp. Next base: position 3,796 of record NZ_CEWDFQ010000036.1, read on the forward strand.
ATCTGCATACTGCTGTGCCAGCTGATCATACAAAGCGTCAAACTCCTCAGGGCTGCACATGGTCAGCTGATCTCTGTACTCTGTGTACAGGGAAAGCAGAGATGCCTGATACTCGCTTGCGGATTCAATTACTACAGAATAGTTACAGTCGCTGACGCCGTAGCCTGCTTCGTAAAGCTCTACCTGAGCGTAGTAGTTGTCAATGATATCCTGTGTGAAGTCCTCAGGAATTCCCTTAGGTGAGGACATTGCAATCACATCTTCGATAGTACCTGCGTTTCTCGCCTCGATGGTTACACACCAGTAATCCTTGTTGTTGCCGTAGCCCTGGGTTTTGTCGCCGCTGTAATCTGCAACGGATACAGGCAGGCCGTTCTCATCCAGAGTGTAGTGCTCGCCTTCGATACCCCACTGCATGGTGAACAGATTGTCTTCCAGCGTCATCCACTCCATGTACATCATGGCAGCCTTGATCTCATCCTCAGAAGCCTGAGAAGAGAAGCCGATCATCATACCGAAGGGATTGTTGGCACGGAATGCGAAGGGCACTGTGCCCGCTTCCTCATCTACCACATTCTGGGAAACTCTCACTGCCAGGTCTCCATCAGGATTCTGCTCATAGAATGCAGTCACCCAGTCCATGTCTGCAGAAATATAGTTGCTGTACAGCAAGGTCTTTCCATTTACAAAGTTGGCCTTCGCGGTCTCCAGGTCAATGATATAATACTCCGGATCAAGGTATCCCAGGTTGTACTTCTCATTCTCTCTGCGGATATACTCTCTGTTTGCATCGCTGCCCAGAGCCGGAATCGCATAATCTCCATAGGTTGCCCACTCAAGCTCATCCTGAGGGTAGGTTCTGAAGGCATAGTTCTGATCCACGCCTGCGCCGGTAATCATCTGGCCTCCATAAGGATGCTCACAGATACCTGCGTCAACCAGCGCCTGGAGCATTTCCTTCTCCTCTGCCCAGGTGGCAGGATACTCATCATAGCCAATCTGCTCCAGCCAGTCCTGGCGATACATGGTAATCCATGTATAGTTGGTGTTGTAATAAGGTCTCTCAGCCAGAACGAAATAACGCTCGCCGTTCATTTCCGTATACTGAAGCTGGTCATTCTCCACCATTCTGTTGTAGTAGGTAGGAGCAATCTGTGCAAACTGATCAATATCATAGGTAGTCAGATAGCCGTCTGCCGCCCACTGTGCCAGCTTGGGATAGTCATACTCCATAAGGATGGTAGGCAGATCCTGGGAAGCTGCCAGCAGGGAATAAGAGGTAAGCACGTCGGAACGTGTAATGGGCTCAAACTCCACGGTGATATTGTAGGCATCGCCGAAGTTCTCCTGAATCCAGGTCTCCCAATAGTTTTCGCCGATGGCGGGAACGCCCTCCTGGCCTCTGTCATAAACCGGAATGGTCAGCGTTACGTTTTCCGCAAAGGGCTCCCATCCGTCAATTCCTGCAACCGCTTCTGCTGCTGTGTCTGTGGAAGCCGCATCTGTAGAAGCCTCGCTGCTCTGTGCGCCAGTGGAAGCTGCTGCGGAATCATTTGCCGCTTCTTCTGTTCCGCCGCAGGCGGTGAGCATGCTCATTGCCATAGCGCCTGTGAGCACTGCGGCAAGAATTTTCTGAAGAGTGTTCTTCTTCATAATAGTATCCTCCTTATTTGATATATATAGTTTATTTACACCCGGAAAGCTCCGGTAAACTACCTGTGAAAGATAAGGCGTCCTTTAGCCCTTCACGGCCCCGATCATAGCTCCCTTCACAAAATACTTCTGCAGGAAGGGATAAATACAGATAATCGGTATGGTTACAAACATGATGCTGGCTGCCGACAGCACCTCCGGGGTACTGGTCACCGCCGCCTGCTCGGAAAGAGTGGCGGTCTGCGCCTCCGTAGCTGATGCCACCATCTGATACAGCTTATACTGCACCATTTTCAGTCTGTCTGTTTTTATGTAGTACATATTGTCCGCGTAAGCATTCCAGCGTCCCACTGCATAAAACAGGGAGAGGGTTGCGATAATGGGCTTGGACAGGGGCAGAACAATCCTTGTGAGAATCTGCAGGTTGCTTGCGCCGTCCAAAAAGGCAGATTCCTCCAGGCTGTCCGGTATGCTGGCCTGAAGATTGGTTTTCATGATCAGCATATTGTAGGGGGAGTAGATCAAGGGCCAGATCAACACCCACATGGTATCCAGAAGATTCAGGTCGTTCATCAGCAGGTAGGTAGGAATCACACCTGCGGTAAAGTACATGGGGATCATGAGCACAATGGTAAAAAAGGTTCTTCCCTTCAGCCTCTTTTTGGACAAGGGATATGCCGCACAGGTACACACGATCATGCCCAGCACCGTGAATATCAGAGTTACCACCACACTGTATCCCATGGCCCAGACAAGGCTACCATCCTTAAAAATGGAGACATAGGCGTCAAAGTTAATGCCCTTGGGCCAGAAATAAACTTGTTTTGCAATTACAAAGCTGTTACCGGATATGGATTTTGCCGCCAGATGAACAAAGGGCACCACACAGGTGGCACAGAGCAGCACGATAAACAGCATCATGACAAAATCACTGACCCGGAATTTGTTGATGGCTCTGCTGCCGTCAGGAGATGACGTCTGTGCGCCGCGAATCACTTCTTCTTTTTTCTTAGCCATATGCGTTCACCTCCTATAACAAACCATCTTCGCCGAGCTTCTTTGCCACCCGGTCTGACAAAAGCACCAAAATCACACCCACCAGGGACTGGAACAGGTTCACCGTAGTGGACATGCTGAATTTGCCGTTCTCCAGACCCTTTTCAAATATGTATACCGCCAGCTGATACTGGAAGTCCTTTACCTGGCTGTTCTGCAGCGCTGTCAGACGCTCCAGGTTGCTGTTCATCACACGTCCCAGGTTCATAATCAGCATGGTTACGATGGTTCCCTTGATGCCCGGGAGCGTAATATGCCACATGCGCTTCCATCTGTTGGCGCCGTCGATCATGGCCGCCTCATAAAGCTCACCATTGATGCCGGTGATGGCCGCCAGATAAATGATGGTTCCCCATCCCATGGTCTGCCATACGTTTAAGAGCAGATAGGTCACCGCCCAGTGGAACTTCTCCGTCAGGAAGGGAATACCCTGTTCTATAACGCCAAAATTCATAAGCGCCATATTCACAAGTCCTGTGGACGGGCGGAACATGGTATATGCCACGCTGCCGATGATAGCCCAGGAGAGGAAATGGGGCAGATACAGGATGGTCTGCGTCACCTTCTTAAACCTGGGGAAACGAAGCTCGTTCAAAATCAATGCCAGGATCACCGGCATGGGAAAGCCGATCACCAGATCCAGCACGTTAAATACAATGGAGTTTCGTAAGGCCCGGTGGAAATCCGCATCCTTGAACACCTTGACAAAGGTTTCAAGGCCCACCCATTCGCTGCCGTCATAGCCTTTGGCGGGCTTGTAATCCATGAACACCATGCGCAGGCCCGGATATGCAGCGTAGCTGAAAATAATCACCATTAATAAGGGAAACAAAAGCAGCAGATACAGCTGCCAGTCTCGTTTCAAGGAATTTTTCCAGCTGGTGCCGGTTTTCACCTTAGGCGCTGTGGGAGCTTTACTCTTCGCCATATCATAACCTCCTCCAATACATGCAACATCTTGTTGTCAATTTGCATAATTTTTCTGCTTTTCTATCTCTATTATCATACACATTTGCAATTTTTTCTAAGCAATTACCATATAAAACCGTGCAAAAACGACCATTTATTATCCCCTTCATTTTTGATTTCATGGAATTTTTGCCTATAAAATCTACATATTATTTGCTTTTTATGCGCAAACTGCCAATCAAAGCCCGTTTTTCTTAAAAAACCGCACTTTTTATGCGTTTTCCATATAAATATTATGGTTGATTTTCTTCTATTAAATTGCTATATATAGTATAGAAGTAAAAAACAGCTACAATTTATTCTGTTTTTATTTCATTTTGGAAGGGGGAATTTCATGGCAAAGCCAAAGAGCGCTGTAATTGAGTATCGAAATTATTATCTGCCCATTCATTTTCCCGTACTGCTGCTATCTGGCGACTACTGGAAAATATCCGACATTCCCAGCGGACGGCTTCATTTTCATAACTGTCTGGAGATCGGCATCTGCCATTCCCACAGCGGCACCATGGAATTTTACGGGGAGCCCTGTCCCTTTAAGGAGGGAGACGTCACGGTAATTCCCAGAAATGTGCCGCATACCACCTACAGCACACCGGGCACGGAAAGCCATTGGTCCTATGTTTACTTCGATCCCCAGGAGCTGTTTCGGAATATGCTGCCTGCCACCTGGAAAAATTATGATCTTGCGCCCTACAATTTCCACAGCTATAAGCACATTCTGAGCGGAAACGAATATCCCCATATTCACCGGCTGGTGCTGGATATTATAAGAGAGCTGGAAAATCAGGGCCCCAGCTACCAGATCAGCGCCAGAGGACTTCTTTTATCCCTTTACATCCAGCTCTACCGCATTGAAAACGAGGAGAGCAAGGGAAGCGCCGGGGACAAGCCGGAGGGGCAGCCCCCTGAGAATTCGCTGATCATTGCTCCCGCTTTGGATTACATAGAAAAAAATTATATGCAGCAGTTTTCCATGGATGATCTTGCAGACCTGTGCCACTGGAGTACTACCCACTTCAGAAGAGTTTTCCGGGAAATCATGGGAACCTCTCCCCTTGATCACCTGAATAACACCCGCATTTTAAAATCCTGTAACCTTCTGCGCAGCACAGAGCATTCCATTCTTGAGATTTCAGAAATGGTGGGCTTCCACTCCGTGTCCAGCTATAACCGCTGCTTTATCAAAATCATGCAGACGTCCCCCAGGGATTACCGCAAGCAGATACAGCAAAGTGACAAGCGGGCGGAAAAACAGTCCATTCTGGAATACGCAGGATGGATGTTTCCGGAGTGATGTGTACATATTGCCCAAAAACCGCTTTTGTTTTTTCTGCTGTAGCTACTGCTTTTGCACAATCATGCGGACAAGGCAATACCAACAATTGCAGCCAGCAGTCGTCCCAATTATCTATAAATGAAGCATCCGAAAGCAATCCGCGAATAATGTGCCTTAATTGCTCTTCCATTTTTCAAATGCGAAAATATTCTGATAAATTTTTCATAATATATATTGGCAAGTCTGGGACAATTATGATATACTCACTCTGTATAAATAGAGGGGAGGAACATCCATGCAATTTAGTGAAGATGCTATCAAGCGACTGATTACAGCACTCGGGTACGCTCCCCAAGATGGGAAAAGTGGAATTTATCTTAAACGCTACCAGAATCATGATGGGTATTGTATTTTGGTGGATTTTAGCAATCAGAAAATCATTTATGATTCCGATGAAAATCCATCAGGTACTACCATAAAAGTGTGGGAAAGAACAACCAGTAATTTTTCACAAAGCGAAAATTTTGTTGTTTTGGAGTGTGTGGATAGCCTTCTGGAAAAGGGTTATACCCCATCCTGCATCGAGTTGGAAAAGACTTATCCTTCAGGTCATGGACGTTCGGGCAGACTTGATATTTTAGTCAAGTCTGTTGATGGTGTGCCTTTTTTGATGATCGAATGCAAAACTTGGGGAGCGGAGTTTGATAAAGAACAATCCAAAATGTTGAAAAACGGCGGCCAGTTATTTACATATTATGCAAATGACAGGGCTGCCAGATTTTTATGTCTTTATGCCTCCCAAATAAACGATACTAGAGAACGCAGGAACATAATTGTTGACGTTGATCCGGCATGGGTAAGTTTATCTGGCGTCAAGGAAATTTATGATCACTGGAATAAAATTTTCAAGGACAACGGTATTTTTGACAGTTATGCCGCGCCCTATGATGTCAAACACAGGTCGCTTACCTATGGCAAATTAGAAACGCTCAAGGAAGAACACAGCGGCAAAATCTATAACCAAATTATGGAGATTTTGCGTCATAATGCCATTTCTGATAAGCCAAATGCCTTTAACAAGCTGTTAAATCTTTTTGTCTGCAAGATTATCGATGAAGCAGATAAAAACCCAGAGGATGAATTGGAATTCCAGTGGTTGGAAAATGATTCCGATGAAAGCCTTCAATTGCGTTTGAATGACCTTTATAAAAGGGGAATGCGACGCTTCCTTGAAATTGAAGTAATTGACTATGAACAGCGTGAAGTATCCGAAAAATTAGCGAACGTTGAAGATTCTCTTACAAAACAGTGGATCATGAAAATGTATACGGACACCCGCCTAAAGAAAAGTCCTAATTTTGCTTTTGTCGAGGTTCAAGACGACAGGACATTCGAACTAAACGCAAAAGTTGTGCATGAGATTGTTGAACTGCTTCAGGCATATAAATTCCGCTATGAGCAAAAGCATGAATTTTTGGGAAACTTCTTTGAGCTTTTGCTTAACACTAGTATGAAGCAGGAGGCGGGACAGTTTTTTACTCCTGTTCCGATTACCCGATTTATTATTTCTTCCATGCCGTTAGCTGAGCTTGTCCAAAAACGTGTTGATGGCAGGCAAGACGAACCGCTGCCGACTGTCATTGACTATGCCTGTGGAAGCGGTCATTTCTTGACTGAGTATATGGCCCAAATGCAAGAAATCATTGACAAAAAGATTGATATCTCCCGTACTTCTCCGAGGATTAAGAATCTTATCCAGTCATGGCAAGGTTTTACGAAATTCCTTTGGGCCAAAGACTATGTATATGGAATTGACTTAGATAATCGGTTGGTGAAAACCGCAAAAGTCAGTGCGTTCTTTAATGGCGATGGAGAAGCCAACATTGTTTGGGCTAATGGCTTAGACAGTTTTACAAAATCAGAAGTATTTAGAGGTAAACTTGTTGGAAACGGCGGACGAGATAATGGAAAATTTGATATATTAATTTCGAATCCTCCATATTCTGTTGACGCATTCAAAAGCACAATTAAATACGGGGAGGAATCTTTTGAACTGTATTCAGGCCTTACTGACAACAGTTCTGAGATTGAATGTCTTTTTGTAGAGCGCATGAAACAGCTTCTAAAGGCTGGCGGCTGGGCAGCGGTTATTTTACCAATTTCTATTTTGACAAACAGCGGTATTCATGCAAAGGCACGGGCAATTCTCTTGAAGTACTTCAAAATAAAGGCAATTGTTGAGGCGGGTTCTAATACTTTTATGAAGACCAGCACCAGTACAGTTATCTTGTTCTTAGAGCGCCGCAGCAATGATGACTACATCAATATCAGCCGAGCCATTGACCGATTTTTTGCCTCATATCATGATGTCACTGTTTCTGGCATTGAAAATGCCTTTTCAGTCTATGTGTCAAATGTATATGACCGGCTAGCCTTTGAGGACTATATCAGCTTGTTCAATGGAGCTCCCAGCGAAGCGGCTAAGACCCACGAACTTTATGGGGATTATATAAAAACGTTCGGCGAAGATTATTGTTCGAATGCAATCGAAGTTGAAAAGGAAAAGCTGCTATACTTTTTGTTGACCTACAATCAAACCATTGTCTTGATCAAGACGGGGACAGGAAAAGAAGAAAAGAAATTCCTCGGTTATGAATTCAGTGAGCGCCGCGGGCACGAAGGTTTACATCTTCTTCCTGGAGGGACAAAACTGTATGACGAAACCGATCCGTTAAACCCAAAGAAGGCCAGCAGTTATATTTATCAATCGTTTCTGGGCAAACAGATTCAGATTGCATCGGAACTAACGGAGAATATTCACTATGGTCAGCTATATCAGTTTATTGAATATGGAACAAATCAATTCAACAAGGTCATAAATTTGGGAAAAACCACCAGAAATATTTCTCAATATCCATTTGTGACACTATCATCTATTTCGGAGACAATATATGCTGGCGGAGATGTACCAAAGAATAATTTTTCGATGGAAAAATCAGAAGACTATCCCATCCCAATCTATTCAAACGGAGTGGAAAGCGATGGCCTTTATGGATATACCAGCCAAGATTATGCAAGAGGTGAAGCTGGGTGCGTTACAATTTGTGCACGTGGGACAATTGGGTTTCCCAAATTGCGGAATGAGCCGTTCTTGCCTGTAATTCGCTTACTTGTTGTAAAACCAAAGGTCGAGTATATTCTGCCAAAATATTTGGAAGCGGCCATTACGTGGGCAGGAATTGGCACGTTTGGAAAGACTACGCCACAGCTTACAGTGCCCCAAGCGTCAAATTTAAAAATTCCCCTCCCTCCACTGGATATTCAACAAAAAATTGTAGCAGAAATCGAACAATGTGAGAAAGAGAATCAGAGGCTTCAGGCGGCTATAAATGGTATTCAGACGGAAATTGCGGTATATATTGAACAATGTCGGAGAAATACGGCCGAGTTTGTGAAGTTGCGCGAAGTTGCGGCATATTCCACGGAAAGGGTCGATGCCAAAACCTTAAATCAGGATACCTATGTCGGTGTTGATAACCTTCTTCCCGATGTGGCCGGAAAACGGATGTCTGATTTTGTTCCGACATCTGGAACAGTAACCGCATACCATCCAGGAAATATTTTGCTTTCCAATATTCGGCCATATTTGAAAAAGGCGTGGCTTGCGGATAATCACGGTGGTGCTTCTGGTGATGTGCTGGTCTTGGTAGTGGATGAAAAAAAAGCTGTTCCCGGATATGTTTTTGGCTTTTTATCTACCGACCAATTTTTTGATTATGAGATGCAAAATATCGGAAGCAAAACAAAAATGCCGAGAGCGGATAAGAAGAAAGTTCTGGACTTCCAAATTCCGATACCTCCCATTAGGGAGCAGCAGCAAATTGCGAACGAGATTACCTGCAAGAAGGCTGAAATTTCTAAACTGCATACCCAATTGAGCGTACTAAAAGCAGAAAAAGATTCGATTCTGCAAAAATATCTTTAATCAACATCAGCGGCGCTCCAGATCAGAGCGCCGCTCATTTATTATATGCCGTATTTTATTTAGGAAAAGATTAATTCGATATTGACAATTTCCTCTGCCCTTTGTCAGATATTGCTCATACAGCCAATCCATTCCATCTGACTGTCGGCTTTAAGCTGTTCGATGCTTCCCTTATTTTACTTTTACAGCTATTTTACAGCCTGCCTGCGGTACTGCACAGGCGTCACATGATAGGTCTTTTTAAACAGGCGGTTGAAATGCTCCACGTTCTCATATCCCACATTGGCCGCAATGGTTTCCACAGTCTGGGCTGTTTCCCTGAGCATGGCTTTTGCCTTTTTCAGCCGCTCCTCCTTTACTGCCTCTTGAAAGGTCATGCCTGATTTTTCCTTGATATATTTGGAGATGTAGGGGCTGGAAAGGTGAAATTGTTTTGCAAGGCCCTCCAGGGTCACATCCGTGTAATGCTGTTTTATAAAGCCCATAATTTCCACAATTCTCTCTTCTCTTCCTTCGCGGATGTGCTGGGATGCAGCCAGCTTATTGGCCGCAGATACTAACGCCGCTATGGAAGCCTTGATGATATCTTCGTCCAAGCCTACGCCCCAGTCGTACTTTCCATCGTGAACAATGCCTACATAGGCTGCAGCCTTTGCACTGGAGCCTGTGGAAACGGCATGCTCCTCATAAACGGAAAGCTCGTAATCCATGCCGAAAAAGAGCTTCACCGCATTGCTTACCGCATCCAGCCGGCCGTTTCCTGCGGCAGTAACCACTCTGCTTTCACCCTTCTGGGCTATGGTCACCTCCGCAATGATGCCGTCCTTTTGCTTGAAATGGCACTCCGGCACATCAAAGACCATTCGGGGCGTGATATAGTTTTCCTCAAAAATCGTATAGATTTCCCCCGGGCGCAGCTCCTGATGCCGCTTATCGGACACACCCTTTATCAGGTATCCCACCTCTTCCTTCATTTCTGCCGGAAGGGAGAAGCCAAACTGCTGCTTCAGCACAAAGGCCACGCCTCCCTTTCCCGAGACACTGTTGATACGGATTACATCGGATTCATATTCTCTTCCCACATCGGAGGGGTCGATGGGCAGATAAGGAACATCCCAGCGTTTTCCGCTCTTTCCCGCCTTAAGCCATGCCATGCCCTTGCTGATGGCGTCTTGATGGGAGCCGGAAAAGGCGGTAAACACCAGATCCCCTGCATAAGGGGTTCTCTCATGCACTCTCATGCCTGTAAATCTCTCATAGGCCTCCCTGACCTCCATAATCCGGGAGAAATCAAGCCCGCTTTCCACGCCGTGGCACAGCATATTTAACGCCAGCGTGACAATGTCCACATTTCCAGTCCGCTCTCCATTGCCAAACAGGGTGCCCTCCACCCGGTCCGCTCCGGCCAGAATGCCGAATTCCGCATCGCTGATGCCGCAGCCCCTGTCATTGTGGGGATGTACGCTAAGCACCACATTTTCCCTGTATTTTAAGTGCTTGTGCATGTATTCCACCTGGCAGGCAAACACATGGGGCATGGCAACCTGTACCGTGGTTGGCAGATTGATGATGGCCTTCTGGTTTTCCCCGGGCTGCCACACATCCAGCACCGCGTTGCAGACCTCCAGGGCATAATCCACCTCTGTCTGGGAAAAGCTTTCCGGGCTGTACTCAAAGGTGAAATTCCCCTCCGTCTCCTGTGCCAGCTTTTTTAACATTACCGCGCCGTCCACCGCAAGCTTTTTCACCGCTTCCTTATCCTTGTGAAATACCTGCTCCCTTTGCTCTACAGAGGTGGAATTGTATAAATGCACCACCGCATGGGGCGCGCCCTTTACCGCCTCAAAGGTCTTGCGGATAATATGCTCTCTGGCCTGGGTGAGCACCTGTATGGTCACATCTTCAGGAATCATATCCCGCTCAATCAGCGCCCGGATAAAGTTGTATTCCGTATCCGAGGATGCCGGAAAGCCCACCTCTATCTCCTTGAAGCCCAGCTTTACCAGCAGCTTAAAGAATTCCAGCTTCTGCTCCAGACTCATAGGCTCCACCAGCGCCTGATTGCCGTCTCTTAAGTCTACACTGCACCAAATGGGGGCTTTCTCAATGCTGTCCTTTTTCACCCAGTCATAGGTCACCTCTGGGGGCATAAAATAAGATTTCTTGTATTTTTCGCTTACTGTTGTACCTGTCATTGCAATTTCCTTCCTCTCTGATGTCTTACCATGCTATCACAAGATTTTAAGTACTGCAATGATATATTTTATCT
>NZ_CEWDFQ010000037.1:0-14936 GCF_982438285.1 Acetatifactor sp.
GACAAAGGCTGCACCCTGGGATATATTACAATTAAATAACAAAGTTAGTTAATCAATAAGGGTGATTGTATGGTTGACAAGGTAATCGGAGCGGTGGATATCGGAGGAACCAAGATAATGGTGGGCATTGCCGACTGGGAGGGAAACATTCTCAGCAGCCAAAGCTTTCCTACCAGGCTGGGAAAAAATGGCGCGGAAGAATCGGTGGTGCGCATTGTACAATTATTGAATCAGCAAAGCCGGGGGAATCAGAAAACGGCCGGGTGCCTGAGCCGTATCGGCGTGGTGTGTGCAGGGCCTGTGGACACAAAAAGAGGGCTGGTACAAAATCCATATACACTGCCGGGCTGGAACGGCTTCCCGTTGTCGAAACGGCTCTCTGAGTCCACGGGAGCGCCGGTTCTTCTGGAAAACGATGCAAACGGCGCTCTGCTTGGAGAGGTGGCGCTGCGTCATCTGGAGGACAAACGTGTTCTGATGGTGACTGTGGGGACTGGCATCGGGGCGGCTTTTATGGACCGGGGCAGGCTTTACCGTCCGGGAGACGGTTATCATCCCGAGATGGGACACATTGTGGTGACCTCCATGGGGGATAGGTGTTACTGCGGGCAGGCAGGGTGCTTTGAAAGCAGGTGCTCTGGAACTGCGGTGAATAAACGGGCCAAAGAAATGGGCTTTCAGGATTTTGAAGAGTTGCTGGCGGCCGGCAGAAGCGGGAATCCTGGCGCACTGAAGGGACTTAAGGAAATATCCGGGGATTTTTCCCGGGGCTTGTGGAATCTGTGTGTGATATTCAAGCCCGATGTTGTGATTCTGGGCGGCGGGTTCATGGAGTGTTCTTATCATTTCTTTGTGGAAGAATTCCTGGATTTTATAAAGGGAAAAGAGGATTTTGTAGGCACCCTTCAGGTGGTACAGTCCAAAAAGGATGCAAATTCCGCGCTGGTTGGGGCTGCGTGGCTGCAATAGATTTGCAATAAAATAGGGAAGGAAGTCCGCCGAAGCGGACGAGGAGGTATCGGGATGAAAAAAGAGGTAAAGATTTCTATGATTGGCGCTGGCAGTGTGAATTTCTGCCCGGCTACGGTGACGGATATTCTTTTGAGCGAAAGACTGGCTGAACTGGATGTGACCATTGCGCTGATGGACATTGATGAAGAGGCGCTTAAGGTGAGCGAGCAGTTTTCCCAAAAGGCCTGTGGGGAATTGGGGCGGAAAGCGCATATTTATGCCACCCTGGAGCTGGATCATGCGCTGGAGCATGCGGATTTTGTGATTGCCGCCATAGAAGTGGACAGATATCACTATTGGTCTCAGGACTTTCATGTGCCCCGTAAATATGGATTCCGCCAGGTTTACGGAGAAAATGGAGGACCGGGAGGAATGTTCCACACCTTGCGAAACCTCCCTCCTATTCTGCACATTGCACAGAGAATGGAGGTTCTGTGTCCGGGTGCATGGCTGATCAATTATACCAATCCGGAGGCAAAGCTGGTAGAGGCGGTGAAGAGTCTGACCAAGGTAAAAGCAGTGGGTGTCTGCCATGGATTTTCCATGGGGCTTGATACGATCTCAAAACTGCTTGAAATGCCAAAGGATCAGATAGAAGCGGTGGGATACGGGCTGAACCATTTTGGCTGGTACACAGAGCTGAAAAATGCAGCAACCGGGGAGGACCTTTATCCGCTGCTTCGCCAGAAGGAACAGGAGGCCTGTTGGCTGGCTAAGTGGGATGAGGTTGCATTGTGCCGGATCATGTACCGGACCTATGGATTGTTCCCGTATCCGGGAACCAATCATGTCGGCGAATACATTGCCTGGAGCGACGAATTCCTTGCAAGCTCCAAAATACAATTCTTTTTTGACCCGGCCAATGAAAAGCCTTGGGAAACGAAAAGGACGCCCGCCTTTGTATATAATTTCTGCGACAATCCTACGGGAGTTGAGTTTTCCCACAAGGATAAAGATAAAAAGGAACAGTATGCAGAACGGTTTTCTGCCAAGGAGACAGGTTATCAGGTTTCCGGAGAATATGGCATTCCTATTATAGAAGCAATTTTGTTTGACCTGCATATGCAGATTCCGTCCTTGAATATGCCCAATGAGGGAACCATGCCTGGAATTTTGCAGGGTATGTGTGTGGAGGGGCCCTGTATGATAGATGCGAAGGGAATTCATCCGCTGCCGGTAAAGGAGCTTCCAACGGCGATCACGGCTATGATCAATCACCAGGGGGCCATTCACAGACTGGTGATCCAGGCCTATGCGCAGAAATCAAGAAGACTTTTGCTTCAGGCGCTTTTGCTTGACGCGACTGTATCCAGCTACAGTAACGCGGTGGCCCTGATTGACGAAATGTTTCAGCTGCAGAAGGATATTTTGCCGGAGCTTGACTGGTAGATAAGAGGATTTGGAAATGAAAAATTTGATAGAGGAAGATTATGAAGCTTTAAGCAGAAGGGTATGCGATTGTCTGCTGGATACGGTGAGAAAGGATCAAAGTGCGGTTATTGTACTGCCCACAGGGGAGTCCCCCCGGGGAGCTTACCGGCTTTTTGTAAAGGCGGTGAAGGAGGAGGGGCTTTTGCTGGATGGAGTTACGTTTATACAGTTAGATGAGTGGGCCGGAATTGGCCAGGAAAATCCTGCCGGCTGTGGATATTATCTGAAGAAGGAGCTGTTTGAACCTCTGGGGATTTCGCCGTCTCAATGGATTGCCTTTCGGGGGGAGGCGCAGAATCTGGAAGAGGAATGCAGGCGTGTGGAAGGGATGCTGGAAAAAATGGGGAAAATTAATCTGGCGCTGCTTGGAGTGGGAAAGAATGGCCATATAGGACTGAATGAGCCGGGAGATTCCTGGCAGATTTTGGCACATCCTGTCCGGCTGACCCCCAAAACCTTAACCCATTCTATGCTGGCTGGGGAAAAAGTCAAGCCCGCCTGGGGACTTACTCTGGGAATCGGAACGTTTTTTCGTACACAGCAGATACTGTTGATTGCGTCGGGCCCGGGAAAGGAGGAGGTGATTTCGTTTTTTCTGGAGGATAAAGTATCGCCGCAATATCCGGTATCTATTTTAAAGCTACATTCAAACGCAGTCTGCATTGTGGAGAAGGAATTGTACCAGAAGGCACAGACAAAGGACAGCCACATTGTAAATGCGGAGTAAAACAAGTTGACGAATGCGCAGTAAAACAAATTGACGGAGGATGAAAAGTATGAAAAGAAAAATAAGAAAAAAGCTGGCCCTTTTGCTTGCTGCCTGCTGCCTGTCTGCCTTTTCCGGCTGCGGTGCAGGCCAGGAGACCCAGGCACCGTCCGGGGATATCGGCAAGGAGGCGTCCGGTGAAGAGGCTCTTAGCGAAGAGCCCTCCGGAGAACCCATAACAGTTACCTTTGCAACCTTTTACGGTGGAACAGATCCCATTGATACGGTATTCAAAGAGGTGATTGAGGATATTCAGGAGGAGCTGAAGGATGAAAATATTGAAATCAAGGTAGAGACCATTCCCGGCACAGACAATTATGTGGACAAAATGAAGGTGCTTATTTCTGCGGGAGAGCTTCCGGACATTATTCTTCCCACGGGCATTAACCTTTTGGACTTGGCATATGAGGCCGGACAGCTGGTAAGCTACACGCCCTACTTTGAAGCCGATCCTGAGTGGGCGGAGAGCGTAAGCGAAGAAGGAAAACAATTCAATACCAGGGATGGACAGATATATGCGATTCCAATGGAGCGCAACACCATGGGTTATTTTTACAACAAAGACATATTTGCACAGGTGGGAATTGAACCTGCAGAAACCTGGGAGGAATTCTGGGATAACTGCGAGGCTATAAAGGCTGCAGGTTATCAGCCCCTTTCGCTGGACACGGCTGAAGGAGCCTGGTATACAGGCCAGCTTTTGGGGGCGATTGTGGGCACAAGCAGTGAAACGGGCAATGAATTCATGAATACCTACCAGCCTACAGACTACAATTTTCCAGAGATGATCGATGCGGTGAATTGGATACAGAAATCATTTTTGGAATACACCACAGCTGATGCGGTGGGCGGAAACTGGGCCCCTGGCGCCTCCCATTTTTATCAGGGGGATACTGCCATCTTTATGAACGGAGCGTGGACCATCAAGGATTTCTACGACAGGAATGTGTCTCCCGAGGGATTTGAGGATAAGGTGGGCGTAGCCATGTACCCAGAGCATGGCCTCTACGACGCGCCTACCACCGGGGTTATGTGCGGCTCCAAGGATCAAGAGCATGCAGATGCGGCCATGAAGGTGATTAAGCTGTATACCAGCGCCGAGGTACAGATGCGCTTCGCCATGGCCGGAGGTACGGTTCCTGATTCCCCTTTGGTGGAGATCGGAGAAGAAATGAGTGCGGAGAATCCCATTCTTACAGAGCTGGTGGGATTGGTTCCGGATGCGGAATGGACCTTTGGGGATCATGCCAGCCTGTGGTATGTAAATGTCTGCGATGAGATGAGCGCAAATCTGCTGCCCCAGCTGGCCCAGGACAAGATGACAGCTGAGGATTTCTGCGCCGCCATGACCAAGAAGGCGCAGGAGAACCAGTAAAAGAAAACGCCCGCGAAAAGGGGCTGGGAGGTATCGGTATGAAAAACAAGGCGCGAGTCAGAAGAAATTTATGGATTCTATTGTTTTTACTCCCCTCGCTTGCCATTTATGTATTGATTTACGCTTATCCGCTGGCTACGGTTTTTGTTACCTCCTTTTGCCAGTGGACAAGCAAGGTGAGCCTTACATTTTCGGGGCTGAGTAATTATCTCTATTTATTCAGCCCGGATTCCAACCTGTTAGTGGCCTTCAAAAACACGCTGGTATGGATTCTGCTGCAGTGTACGGTTCATGTGGGGCTTGGCTTTCTGACGGCCTTTGTGCTTTCCCGCAGACCCTTTGGCTGGAAATTTACCCGGACCGCTTATATGATTCCCAATGCGGTTTCCTCGGTAGCCATGGGCGTATTGTATCTGAATATGTTTAATCCACAAATCGGCATTGTGAATTCACTGATTCGAAAGCTTGGCTTTGAGGACTTTCAGGTGAATTGGTTTGCCAATGACGAAACGGCTTTTTGGGCGGTCACCATAACATGGCTGCCCTATGCGGCCATGACCACCATTCTGGTAATGGCTGAGATGACGGCGATTCCGGATTCCATAAAGGAGGCTGCCAAAATTGACGGAGCCAGTGACCTGCAGGTAGACTTCTATGTGGTGCTGCCGATGCTGAAAAATGTATTTAATCTCACCCTTATACTGGCGGCATCGGCAATGGTCACCAATTTTGACAATATTTATGTGACCACAGGCGGCGGCCCTAACAATGCAACTTTGAATCTTGGACTATACTATTACAAGACTGCCAATCTAAACAACAATTACGGTCTGGCCAACGCCATCGGCACGCTGCAGATTTTGTTCGGCCTTGTGTTAATCTGGATTATCAACAGGGCTGTGAAGATCGACAAGGAATAGGAGGAGATATCTTGAACAGGAAAAGAAAACTGACCCGCATAGGAGGCAGGGGGCTTCTTTATCTTTTTATGGCTTTTATCATCGTCATTTCCGTGTTTCCCTTTTTGTGGGTGCTTTTGTCCTCCTTCAAAACACAGTATCAAATTATGAGTGACCCTTTGTCCATGCCGGAGGCCTGGGAGCCTACAGCCTATGTGAGAGCCCTGGAGGCCACGCCTATTGCGCTCTTTTATCGAAACAGTATTATTGTGGCTGCTGTCAGCACGGTGCTGACCCTGCTGATCGTAGGGATGTCGGCTTATGTGGCGGCCAGGTATTCTTTTAGAGGCCAGTCCTTTGTGGTGATGCTGTTTTCCTCCTGTCTGCTGGTTCCCAGTATTTCCCTGTCCTATCCGGTATTTCGCACCATCAGGGCAATGGGGCTGTATGATACGCTGGCGGCATTGATTCTGGTCAATGTGGCCTTTGGACTGCCGGTGACCTTTTTAATCATGCGCAGCTATTTTGCCGGCATTCCCCGGGAGTTAAGTGAGTCGGCGGCTATTGACGGGGCAGGCTTTGCGCGGATTTTTGCATGGATTATTGTTCCCATGGCAAGACCTGCCTTTGCGGCTGCTGGAACGTTTCAATTTATGTGGGTGTGGAATGAATTTTACTTTTCCATGCTTTTGACCTCAAGCGATGAAAGCCGTACGCTGCCCCTTTCTCTGAATTATTTTATGGCGCAGTTTTCCGCAGATTATCCTGCCATGTTCGCGGCGGTCATCATGGTAGTGACACCTACCATACTGGTGTACAGTCTGATGCAGAAGCAGGTGATCAACGGACTGACTGCAGGCGCAGTGAAAGGGTAGCGATGAGCTTAGTGTGTGCCGCTTTGCCCGGACTGCATGAAAAAGGCGGCGCAGGAATGGAGGTTTTATGAAGAAAATACAGGTTTTTAGAACGGAGCTCGAAGGAAAAAGCCGGCTGGATCAGGTATTCTCGGGTCAGATGGAAAAAGAGAGCATGGACCCTTTGGAATATGTGGAGAACCAGGTGATAAATATTTATCCTGAACAGTCCTACGAAAGCTTTCTGGGATTTGGGGGAGCGTTTACGGAGTCTGCGGGATACTGCTTTTCTAAACTGACCGGGGAAGAAAAGCAGCGCCTTGCAAGGCTGTATTTTGACAAGGAGCTGGGAATCGGATACTCCTTTGGCAGAATCCATATGAACAGCTGTGATTTCTCGCTGGGAAATTATGCCTGCTGTCAGGAGGAAAGTCCGCAGCTGGAGGGATTTTCCATTGAGCGGGACAAGCAGTATATACTGCCCTTTATCAAATACTGCCAGCGCTGTGGGGACATTACCTTTCTTATGTCTCCCTGGAGTCCTCCGGCCTGGATGAAGGACAACGGGGAAATGAACCACGGGGGCGCCTTGCTGCCTGAGTACAGAGCTTTGTGGGCGGAGTATTATATCCGGTTTCTGCGGCTGTACCAAAAGGAGGGGGTGCCGATCGGTTACCTTTCTGTGCAAAATGAGCCATATGCTGTGCAGACCTGGGATTCCTGTCTTTATTCTGCCAAAGAGGAGGGGGAATTTGTGCGGGATTATCTGGGCCCAGCCCTGGAAAAATCCGAGTTTCATGATGTAAAGGTTTTGGTGTGGGATCACAACAAGGAGCGCGCTTTTGAACATGTAAAAGAAATATTTGCAGACAAAGAGGCCTCTAAATATATCTGGGGAACGGCATTCCACTGGTACAGCGGCGACCATTTTGAGGCGCTGGATCTGATCAGGAAAAATTGGCCGGATAAGAGCCTGATGATGACGGAGTGCTGTGTGGACTTGACCTGCCCCAGCCAGAGCACCGCTGCAGAACGCTATGCCCATGAGATCATTGGAGATCTACGAAACGGAACCCGGGCCTTTTTGGACTGGAATCTGCTGCTGGATGAAGAGGGCGGACCAAACCATGTGGGGAATTTTTGCGACGCACCCATTCGGATGAATACCAAAACTGGAAAATTGGACGTTCGCTTAAGCTACTACTATATCGGGCAATTCAGCCGATTCCTTCCGGCCGGCAGTGTGCGGACAGCCTCCACTGGATACAGTGAGGATTTGGAGCATATTGCGTTTGGACGGCCGGATGGCTCCACGGCGCTTATGCTGTTAAACAGAAGAGATTATGATTTGCCGGTGATTGTTCGCATGGATGGCTGGTGGAAGACGCTGGAGGCACCGGCCCATTCTCTGTCCACCGTCTTAATAGAGTAAAAGGGAATGGGACGCTGATATGGACGCTGACATGCCGTGGATTCCGACATAATGTATAGCAGTACAAAAAAATATTTTAAATTTTGGTGATTTTTGCATAGTTTTTATTTTTGAATGCGTAGAATAAGAAAAATGGCGGTGATATGATTAAAAATATGAGAAACTTTTGTGCAGTTTGGGGATGCCGCACAAGGGCTTCGGTAAATGTTGTGTACGGCATATGGCTGTAGAGAGCACAATGCTTAAGAAAGGTGGAATTTAGAATGAGGTACAGAAAGAAAGGATGGAAATGGAGACGGGCTTCCCTGAAAAGAGGCGTGGCGTTTGCAGTGAGCGCCTCTTTGCTTTCGGGAAGCCTCTTTTTGTCTGACGGACTGACCACAAGGGCTGGCGGACTGATGAGTCTGGAGCAGTGGCAGCAGTCTGTCAGCGGGGGCAATGTCTCGGGAGGAGATACGGTATCGGGGAATAATGGCATTATGACCCTCAGTGCAGTGGAGCAGGATTATACGGATTTTACTGAGGATGAAGTGATTTATTCCTTTGATTTCGGCACAGATGTTACAAAAAGCAATACCTATGGGCAATGGGTGATCGACGCTTCCACGGGAGAGACGGCAAACCTGGGCTTTCTTGACGTGGAGTACAACAATGCGGCCCAGGGCTGGGTAAACAATGTATATTATCCCCGGGAACTGAGTAAACAGGAGGCGGGCGCTTCCTATGTGACGAACGCAGAGGGCTGTCTGGCTGTCTCAAGCAAGGTCTGGACGGAAACGGAAAGCACGGGCTATGGGGTGTATACCTATGAGAATACCTCGGCCTTTGGCATGGAGCTGGCAAATGCGGACTACAGCGTGGAGGTGGTGTTGACCAATCCAACCGCTGCGGCATACAATGCGTATATTGAGGCGGAGGATATCACAAAGGTAAGCAGCACGGAAATTCCGGCGGGAGAGAGTAAAACCCTTACCTTTACAGCAGTGCTCATCGACGGTGTGCTGGATTTGAAATTCCTGGCGGAGAGCAGCGCGGCGGATGTGGCGGATGCCCAGACAAAGACGGTATATGTATCCAAGGTAAAGGTCACCAGACTTGCCACCCAGCAGGCGGGCGCAAAGCCGACTATTTATCTGGCGTCGGATTCCACGGTGCAGACCTATGAGGAGGATTATGAGCCTCAGACCGGCTGGGGCGAGACGCTGGCGTTATTTTTTGGCGGAGAGGTAACGGAGCGGGAATGCACGGACTGTGATTACAGTCAGGCCCAGGTCTATGAGGCCCAGAATGTGATTGTGGAGAACAGAGCCATTGGGGGACGTTCCTCGAAGTCCTTTGTGGAGGAGGGAAAGCTGGATGACCTTTTGGAGGACATTAAGCCGGGAGACTACCTCTTTGTGCAGTGGGGCCACAATGACGCCACCTACAGCAGGCCCAACCGTTATGTAGCCTCATCGGATTTTGCGGACTGGCTTGCGTATTACATAGACGGTGCACTGCAGAGAGGTGCAACGCCGGTGCTTGTGACGCCTGTGGCCAGATACAGCTACAGCACGGACAGCAGCGGCAATCTCACAAGCTTTCACAGCGATTTTGAGGCATACCGCCAGGTGATGCTGACGATGGCCTCTCAGCAGGGGATTCCCCTGATTGATCTGACCCAGCGCTCCATTGCCCTGTGCAACAGCTTTGGCATTGAAGGAGCGAAATCCCTGTTTTTGTGGGTGGCTGCCGGGGAATATCCGGACGGGGCTTATGCGGGAGGCGCTTCGGATTCCACCCATCTGCAGTATTATGGTGCATATAAGTTTGCCCAGTGTGTGGCGAAGGGGATTCAAGAGAGCACGGACACGGCTCTTTCGGATTTAAAGAGCAGGGTGGTAATCAGTATTCCGGAAAATGTTCCCGGGGATGTGGACAATCTGGAGATTACGTCCGTGGGCGCAACCAGCGTAACCATGATGTGGGATGGGGCTTCGGACGCAGAGCTGTATTATATTTACAGACAACAGTTGGGGGAAAATGAGACGGCGGCAGATGTAAGCTTTGCAAACGCGGCCAAGTATTCCGTTTCCTCCTCCAACAAGTATACGGACAACAGCTGCGAGGCGGGGGAAACCTATGTATATGCGGTGCGCGGCTTCAATGAAAAAGGATTGGGAGAGCTTTCGGACAAGGTGGAGGTGACCACCAAGGAGGCGGGCTACCGCTTTGATTTCAACTATGGCAATTCTCCTACCATGGAAGGCTGGACGGGGGTAACCCAGAATCAGATGTACAGCGCCTCTGCCGGGTACGGCTGGATTACGGCTCCTGGCAATGGCCGTTACCGCGCAGATAACGGCAATGAGGATTCTTCCGACATGGCAGATGATTTCTGCCTGGGAGCGGGAGAATTTGCAGTGGATCTGCCCAATGGCGACTATGAGGTCACTGTGTATGCGGGGGACCTTCTGCCGGGCACAAGCACCATCAAACCTGCCTACACTGCAGAGGGATATGCCCTGGGGAGCATTTCAACAAAGCTTGCCCTGGGAAGCTGCACCAACACCGTGCGTGTGACGGACGGACAGCTGAATCTCACGGTGGGAGGAACCAACGCTTACATTAACGGCATGACCGTCACGGGAATTTTGCTGGCTCCCACAGGTCTGGCGGCTACGGAATTAAGCACCAATGAGGCCAATGCAACGGTAAGCTTTCTCATAGGCTTTAATGGAATTGCGGAAGCGGTTTCCTACAATGTCTACTGCAAGAACAGCACAGATACGGACTTTGACATTGTAAAGACCATTCCTGCGGAAAGCATAAATGACTTGAATTATCGTGCCATGACAGGCTCCCTGGGGGAGACCTATGAATACTATGTGACGGCAGTGACTGCCGACGGAACGGAGTCCGCACCCAGCGAGACCATCACTGTGGCCTTGGTGGAGGAAGGGCCGAAGGCTGCGGCGCCTGCAAACCTGGTGTGCACCTCTCCTACGGAAAATACTACACAGCTGCAAAGATTTGTTTCCTTACAGTGGGATGCGGTAGAGGGTGCAGTGAAATATATTATTTATCGTTCTGATAAGGCGGAGGATGAAAAGGGCTTCCGGGAGTTTGTGAAGGTGGGAGAGAGCGCTGCTGTGACCTATACGGATGAAACGGTGACCACCCATATGCACTATTATTATAAGGTAGCAGCCCTTACCAGAACCGGTCTGGGACAGCTGTCGGAGGTATGCGTGACCCCGGTTACCGGAACGCTGATTGCAGGAGGCTTAGAGAGCTATTCTGACAGAGGGGTGACGGCCGTCTATCTGGGAGGCGCAGACGGGGCGGAAACCTATGTATCCGCAACGGATTCCCAGGGCAACGAGCTTACAAGCGGCGTCTATGTAAGCTGGAGAAGCTATGAGGCTGACTTTGACAGCAATCATGATCTGACCACAACCTTTAATGTGTACAGGGGAAATACTTTGATTGCCCAGAACATCAAGGTGACAAACCTGGTGGATGAAGGGGGCAGCGCTTCCGATACCTATCGTGTGGAGGGAAGCAGCGACAGCGCGCTGGGGTTGACCTGTGAGGCTGTTTCTGTATGGCAGAATAAATATCTGGAGCTTACCCTGTACTGTCCTGCGGATGATACCATGCCTGACGGCAGCACCTGCAGCTATTCTGCAAACGATATGTCCGTGGGAGACCTGGATGGGGACGGTAAGCTGGAGCTTCTGGTAAAATGGTATCCAAGCAACGCCCAGGATAATTCCAAGGGAGGATATACTGGAAAGACCTATATCGACGCCTACGATGTGAATTTTAATACCGGAGCCGTAAGTCTTTTATGGCGTATCGATATGGGCGTGAATATCCGCTCCGGCGCTCATTACACACAATTCCAGGTGTGGGACTATGACGGCGACGGCAAGGCGGAAATCGCCCTGAAGGCAGCGGATGGAACCACTTCTTATGTAAGCAGCGACGGAACAGCCGCCGGGCTGACACAGGAGGACTATGTGGGAGCCTGCAGCAGCCAGGAACTGCCTGTAAATACCATCAGCAGCGCAAACGACTACCGCAATTCGGGAGGCTACATACTGGAGGGACCGGAGTATTTTGCCATTTTTGACCATGACGGCAGTCTCATCGACGCGGTGGACTATCTTCCGGGAAGAGGCACTGTGAGCGCATGGGGCGACGCATACGGCAACCGGGTGGACCGCTTTTTGTCCGCAACCGCATACTTAAACGGAGAAACGCCCTTTGCCGTGTTCTGCAGAGGCTACTACACCAGAACCTGCCTTACGGCCTATTATCTGAAGGATACCGATGAGGACGGAATCGGGGATACCATCGACACCTATTGGGCCTTTGACACGGACGCTCTGGGGCTTCCCCCTGAGGGGACGGAGTACGAGGCTCAGGGCAACCATGGACTTAGCGTAAACGATGTTGACAAGGACGGTAAGGATGAGATCATCTATGGGGCCCTGGTCATCGACCATGACGGTTCCTTAAAGTATACCACCAGTCTTGGACATGGCGATGCCATGCACGTGTCGGACTGGGTATCCTGGAACGACGGACTGGAGATTATGAGCGTGCATGAGCACAGTGACGCCCAGTATCAGGTGGAGATTCGTGATGCAGAGACGGGCGAAATTCTCATGGGCTATCACACCGGACAGGACACCGGACGAGGGGTGGCCGCAGACATCGATCCCACCTGGGAAGGGGCTGAGTGGTGGTCTATTGTAGGCGCTGACTTTGACGGCAGCTATGAGCCTGCATGGAATTCCACCGAGGGGGAGGTGTATTCCACCTGGTCGTCCTTAAGCAGTCTGATCACCTTGTCGGATTCCACTCCCGCGTCGAACTTCACGCTTTTCTGGGATGGGGATTTGCTCAGTGAGATTCAGGATCACACCTTTGACGAAACGTCCTATACACCCACGGGAACAGTGCTTTCCAAGTGGAATTATGAAGAGGGAGAGCAGGAGACACTGCTGTCCTCCACGGAAATTTTGTCCAACAACGGAACCAAGGGCAATATGGGTCTGGTTGCGGATATTCTGGGCGACTGGCGTGAGGAGATCATTACCAGAACCGCTGCAGATAAGAATAAAGTAAGAATTTATATGACCACCATCCAGACAGATTATGTAGTGCCCTGCCTTTTGGAAAACCTTGCCTACAGGGAGGGCGTGGCATGGCAGAACGTAGGCTACAATCAGCCTGCCAATGTAAGCTATCTGTTATCCCAGGGCCTGGTAACGCCAAAGCTTGGGGATGTGGAGACAGGAAACGGCTATGTGGAGTTGGCCTTCACACCGGGAAGCGACGGAGATTTGTACGGCCATGAGATCACCGGCTATGAGATTTACAGGGCCAAGGGAAACGGCGAGTATACGCTGCTTGATGCGGTGGATACGGAGGAGCTGGATGTGGCCGAGGATGAAGATGCCCAGGAGATTATCGGCTGGGAGGAAGGTGATGTTGTAAGACAGTTTGATTTTGGAAACAAAACCACAGCCTCCGGCTTTACTACCGTCACCAACGGCGCCTACAGCGCATCTGCAGGCTATGGCTTTACCAGCGAAGGTGAGATTAACTATAACCGGGTGGGCGTAGGGATTACACCTGCCGGAGAGGCCGCAACTGCTTTGGAAACCGCATGCTCCGATTTGTGCAGAGCCTCCGATGAGCTGACATTTGAGGTGTATCTGCCTGCGGGCACCTATCAGGTGGAAGTCTATGCCGGTGCGGGATACAGCAACAGCGCCTATAATGGAAACAGCATTACCGTGAACGGACAGAATCTGGGAACCGTAAGCCAGAGCCCGTTGATTGCGGATATGGTAAAGACGGCTCAGGTTACTTTGGAAGAGGCGGGCAATATTGTGGTAACTGCCCAAAACAGCGGTCAGCTGGCCATTTTAAACGCGCTTGTGATCACAAAGCTTACGCCTGTTTACGGAAGCGCTTCCGACGGTGGCGCTGAACTGAAATATATTTACAGGGACAGCACTGTAGAATCGGGTACGGCCTATTATTACAAGGTTGCGGCAGTGGTGAGTTATCCCAAGGAAACAGGAGGAACGGGTGAAAGAACCGCCCATATGTCTGCTCCTGTGGAAGTACAGACCCAGACAGCGGGGGACGGCAATTAGGCAAGCGTACGGGAGGACGGGAAACCGTCCTCCTATTTTTATGTAAGTTGCGTTTTACAGCTAAAAAAACAGTCAACTCGAAATACCATCCTAAAATATCTAAAAATGCACTCGAAAGTTGCTGAATAGTTGATAGTATGCAACCTTATGCTCTGTTACAATACAATTATCATAAAAGCTGTTGAAAAAGCAGCAAAAGCCTATGCCATGAGGCGCTGTCTTGGAAAAGAGGTGAGACAGGTGAAGCGCAGAAAAAGGAAAGCGGATGAGAATACCATTGATACTGTTAGTAATGTGGTGGAATTCTGTATTCCGGAACCGGATCATCATGCGGACAGGATTCGGAAATTTACCGAATGTCTGGGAAGGGGGATTATGCAGATGTGTCCGGAATATGGTCTGACTGTTTCGGCGCTGGAAGCAATTGTGCATGCTTCTGCCATACATGATATCGGTAAGCTTGCTGTGCCTGAGGAAATTTTACAAAAGCCCGGGAAGCTTTCGGGTCAGGAATGGGAGATCGTAAAGCTGCACACGATACAGGGCGATGAGATGATACGCAACCTGATGTACCTGGATGACGAGGGGATTCATGATGTCTGCTGCGATATTGCAAGGCATCATCACGAAAGGTATGACGGTGGAGGCTATCCGGATGGACTTAAGGGAGAGGAGATCAGCATCGGAGCACAGACGGTAGCTCTTGCGGATGTCTATGACGCATTGCTGTCGAAGCGCACTTACAAGGAGGCTGTTGAACCGGATCAGGCTTTTATGATGATTATGGCGGGAGAATGCGGGGTTTTTTCTCCGAAACTTTTAAGGGTGTTTGAAAAGGTAAGGAAAGAGATGGAGGAGCTGATTTGAAGATATGCAGCAAATTATGAGGCAAATGCAACCAAAAGTTGCGTGAAGTTGATGGAACGCAACTATTTTAATTGATAGAATATAAATTAAAACAGCAAAATGCTTCAACAACCATTTGCATATCTTCGAGAAAGATGCGGAGG
>NZ_CEWDFQ010000038.1:0-14655 GCF_982438285.1 Acetatifactor sp.
TGCGGACAAACGGTTTTCAAGACCGCCTCGTTATGACCACTTCGATATCTCTCCAAGCGTGTTCCGCTCACTCAGCGGCAGAAATTATTGTAACAAAAGGAAGCTTTCCTGTCAACATATTTTTTACAATTTTCTTACAAATTTTACGCCAAACATTTACGTGAAACAGACAGCCGTCCAAAGGCGGTGCCTGCCACAGTTTTTCAAAGCGCTTCCGCTTGGGACTCTTCAAACAGCATTTCTCCGTAAATACCGCCAAGATCCCTTAATCCCTCCGCTATGAGACTTGCATATTTTACCGCCCCTTCATACCGCAGATGGGTATTGTCTGTGGATTCCTCCATGTGCTCTTCGTAGCTTCCCGCCGGGAAGAACATATACCATTTCCGGCTGCCTTCCTCCCCCGCCTTTTCCAATGCCCTTCTGCTTGCACTGTACAAGTCAACCAAAGGCACCTGGCAGTTCCGGGCCGTGCGCTTCATCCCCTCTACGTAATCCCCGTGGGCTCCCGGTCCAAGATGTCCTTCGTCCACAAAGCACCTGCGCTCCACCGGTGTGATCAGCACCGGAAAGGCTCCCTTTTTTCTGGCAGTATTTATGTAAATCTCCAGATTTTCCATAAAGGAGGAAAAGGGATCGGTATAGCGGGAAGGGTCCTCCGACTTTTCATCGTTATGTCCAAACTGAATAAACAAAAAGTCCCCCTCGCCCAGACGCTGTTCTATGGCCGCAAGCCTTCCCTCGTCCAAAAAGCTTTTTGTACTCCTGCCATTTTTAGCATGGTTTTCCACCTGATATCCTTCCCGCAAAAACAAAGAAAACACCTGGCCAATGCCGGTCTGTGGATAGGTGGCATAATTGTTTGTCTGTACCGTAGAATCTCCGGCCCAAAAAATTGTGTTCATTTCCGCTCCTATTTCCTTATATATTCCTATATTATATACGCTTTTATATAAGACAGACAAGGCAAGGAAAACCGGAATTTTCCTTGCCCTTTTTGCCATAACAGCTCTCTTTACGCCATCCGGCCTTATTCCTTTACCGCTCCGATATTCACTCCCTTTACAAAATATTTCTGCAGGAAGGGATACAACAGCATGAAAGGAAGAATCGCCGCAACGATACCTGCATAATACAGCGTATTCTGCGATACATTATAGGATGTGGTGGGCGTATCGCCATCCATGATCATGTTTCTCAGTTTATACTGGAAGTTTGTCTGGCTAGGTTCGGTAATGTAAATCTGCACAGTACTGTAGTCATTCCATACGGTAACTGCAAACATCAGACCGATGGAAGCCAGGGCAGCCTTGGACAGCGGCAGCACAATCTTGAAGAAAATTCCCATGGGAGAACAGCCGTCGATCTTTGCTGCCTCATACAAGCTTCCCGGAATGCCTTCAAAGAAGTTTCTCATCAGCACCAGATTGTATACATTGATTCCGTGCTTTACCACAAGCACCCACATGCTGTTCACCAGACCCAGCTGTCTCATAACCAGATACTCCGGAATCATTCCACCTGAGAAAATCATGGTGAAAAGCAGAACATATGCGAAGAAATTACGTCCCGGCATATCAAACTGAATCAGCACATAGCCTCCCAGAGTGGAAAGCACCAGACCAAGCAAGGTTCCCAGCACTGTGGTTACCACAGAGTTGATGAAAGGTCTGTACAGAGCCTGTGTTTCAATGATGGTACGGTATCCATCCAGGGTAAAATCATGAGGCCACAGACGGAACTGGTATACGCCCACTGCGTTGAAGGAGTCCACAACCACCTTCCAGATAGGCACCAGCACAGCCAGTCCCACGATAATAAATACAATATAGTTGATGACATCAAACAGATGTATCCTGTTTTTCGGCTTGCGATAAGCGGTCTTTGCTTTTGCCATGTCAACACCTCCTATACGATTCCGCGGCCACGGGTCTTCTTGCTCGCCCAGTTACATACCAGTACCAGGAAGCATCCCACCACGGACTTGAACAAACCTACCGCCGTTGAGTATCCGTAGTTTGGCAGCGCGATGGCGAAGGTCTGACGATATATGTAGGTGGAGATAACGTCGGATACGCTGTATACCGCGTTGTTGTAAAGCACGAATACTGACTCAAACATGTTCATAACCTTTGCCAGGTTTAAGATCAACACTGTGATGATAGTGTTGGAGAGAGCAGGCAGCGTAACGTAGCGCATCTTCTGAAGACGTGTTGCGCCGTCGATGTCCGCAGCCTCATACAGCTCTGGGTTAATGCCGGAAAGAGTCGCCAGGAATATGATGGTTCCCCAGCCAGTTTCCTTCCAGATATTAATAATGTAGAAAATCGGCCGCCACCATGCTGGCTCAGCCAGGAAATAAATACTTTGTGCATCTTCCGCCAGAATGCCCCAGTCTCTCAAAATACCATTTACAAGACCAGTGCTGGAGGGAGACAAGAACAAGCTGAAAATGGATGCAACCACTGCCCAGGACATAAAGTGGGGCAGGTATATGATGGTCTGCAAAGTTTTCTTTGCAAAGAGATTTCCCATTTCGTTCAAAAACACCGATACAATTACAGCCGTAAAGGTTGTAATGATCAGCTTCATGATACTCAGTTCCAGCGTATTTTTAAACGCCGTCCAAAATGCGTCCGTGGAAAACATCCTCGTAAAATGGTCAAAGCCCACAAACGCAGGTTCTCCCACAGGTTTGTAATCATAAAACGCGTACCGGATTCCAAGCATCGGCCAGTAGTATATGATGATGACAAAAATCAATACCGGCAGGAACATCACGTAATAACCGATGTTATTCTTGATGCGCAGGCCTAAAGGCTTATGGCGTACTTCCACACCCGTAGACGTCGTAACAGTTTTCTTCTTCCTGCTCATACCATCCTCTTCCTTTCATTTCTTCCTCATACAATATTGCCCACAAAATGAAATTTTTTCAAAAAATCCTTTTCTCAAAAACTGTCCTGTCCCAAAGGAAGTTGCATCCCATCGGAACAGGACAGTCTAAATGCAGTTAGCTTAATAGCCCTTTGATTTATTCAGCTGCGTTCAGCTCTGCAAGGCACTGATCGATGATAGAGCCAACCGTGTTAACATAGGTTTCCATAGCAGCTTCCACATCGCCGCCCTCTACAACTACAGAGGTGATTGCTGCCAGCTTTGCGTCATAGATGGTACCGGACTCATTGGTGTAGGTCTCAGATGCAGGAGACAAAGGAGCGTCTACACAGTTCTCGGTAAAGAACTTGTTGCCTTCGCTTGCCAGCTCGGACTGATCTGCAAATCCATTGTCAAGAGAACATACAACCAGAGCGGGATCCAGATGATTCTTCTTCCATACGGTGTTAGGATCGTTAGGAGACTGCTTTAAGTGGAATTCACCGTCAGCGTACTCATATACCTGCTCGTTCTCGGTTCCAGGGTTGGTGGTAAAGGTCTCAGCCTTGGTAGACCAGTGAACATCCTCTGCACCATAGGTCCACAGAGTCTGTACAGTGCCGCCGTCCATCATGGTCTCAATGAACGCGTCAAAGATCGCCTGCTCTCTGGAGTCGTCGCCGTCGCCGTCATCAATGATACACCATACAGGCGCCTCTCTGTTCAGGTAAGCGCCAACCTCTTCAATGGGTGCAAGCTGTACCAGCTCAGAATCCAAGCCATTCTTAATCAGGTTGTCGGTCAGGGTCTGATACCAGGAACCTGCCCAGTAGGTGAACACGCCTGAAGAACCGGTCTGATCATTGGAGAACCATTTCTCACGTGCGATCTTGGTAGAAGCGGTCAGGGTCTCAGGATCGATTGCGCCGTCCACATAAGCCTGACGCAGTCTTAACAGAGCAGCCTTGGTCTCCTCAGTCTGGAAGCCGTCATACCATACGCCGTTCTCATCCTGAAGGATTGCGGGATATGCATCCTGCCAGAACTCAGGCAGATAGTTGATCCAGGGAGCCTCATTTCCCATAAAGCCTGCTGCTACCACACCATAGGTGTCTCCAGTCACGCCGTTTCCATCAGGATCGCCGTTGTGGAATGCAAGCAGCATATTGTAATAATCGTCATAGGTCTTGATGGTGGAAGCATCAATGCCCACTGCATCCAGCCATGCCTGTTTTACATAAGTAACACAGCCGTTTCCATAAGTAGGAGCGAAGCCATACAGATGACCTTCGGAATCCTTCAGGTTCTCATTGATAGCAGGCAGAATCATATGAGACTGGAAGTCAGCATTTTCATACGCATCAGCCATATCCCAAAGAAGGCCGGTAGGCGCATACTGCTTGAACATATCAGCGCTCATGATGATTACGTCAGGATAATCGCCGCCTGCAAACAGACGTCCTACTGCGTCAACATAACCGGAGTGGTCTAACTGCTGGATCTGCAGATCGATGGGATGACCGATGGCTTCGCCTACAGCCTCCTCCCACTGAGCCTCAAATTCAGCCTGGCCAGCGTCAACAGTTGCTGTCAGGGTACCGTTTACTACCATTTTAAGAGTAGTCAGCTCATAACCAGAACCCTCAGCAGACTCTGTGCCTGCAGCCTCGGTACCGGCTGCGGAGCTTTCACTGGATGAGCTTTCACCGGAAGTGGTAGAAGCTTCTTCTCCGCCACATGCAGCCAGGGAAACAACCATAGCTGATGCCAGAAGTACAGATAATACTTTTCTCTTCATTTCTTTCCTCCCTATAAAATGATTTGGAATCTTCGTCACGAAAACGCCTCCCAGAAATTTTCTCCAAAAGGGTGTTCCCTTGACTGACTTCACTCTATCATTCCAGCCTCTAAAAAACAAGTTACAATTTTTGCTGTAAGATGCAAATTTTGTTTGCCGTATCCCTCAAAGCCGCATTTTTACTGGATTTTTTGTAAGGGCTTTCAGGTTGTTTTTTTTGTACAAAACTGTTACAATAAGTATAAAATATTATTCAAATTTTTTTTAGATGAAATATCCGGGAGATTACATCCATGATTTTACATAAAGAAAATACCAAAACAAATACAGATTCCACAAATGAAAGCAATTCTCTTATGCTGAAAATGGTAACCTCTTACAGTATTTTTCTGCTGATTATTCTGATTTTGTTCTTTGGTTTGTACCATTCTACGTTTAATAACACTCGTATTTTATATAATCTGCAGAATAAATCCACCCTTGTGAGCAATGTGGAGCTTTTTGAGAATGATCTGGACATTATGGAGGTATACTGCCGTCAGCTTCTGCAAAGCGATGATTTCCGCAAGGTCATGAATTATCAGAATACCTACCACCCTTTTACCGATATGGGAAATGAGGTTCGTATCAGTCTGGCCACAAATGTGTTTGCGGAATCTCTGCTTCCCATCACGGAAAACTTTATTTATCTGCCTCTTACCGATTACATACTGAATCCCTCCTATTTCATTACTGAGGACCGCTTTTACCAATGGATCAAAAAGTATCCTGTGGGCGAAGAGGCGCTGTGGATGGAATACCTGACCAATGAAGATTACTTTTACCGGTTTCTTCCCATGGACGCCTTTACCCCTAACTACAGCCGGAGTTATTTTATGTATGTAATTGATCTGGGTGATTTGTTTTATCTGGATGCCAACGGCGTAGTATGCTTTATTCTGGAAAGCAGTGAACTGGCCGCTATGTTTGACTGCCTCCAGTTTGATAATGCCGGCTTTCTCACCGTACTGGACCAGGAGGGCCGGGAGCTTCTGCAGCTGGGAAACGGCGCAGTACTCTCCAGCGGGGACATTGCATCCCTGGATTTTTCTGAGGGCTTCGCATCCCGCCAGCCTGGCATGGAAGGCATCACCATAGGTACCTACACCTCTGGCAAAACCGGTTATATTTATTATTACGGCTTTCCATCTTTTGACGCCACCTCCAATACCTGGCCACAGCGTATTTTATTTTTCCTGATCTTTGCTCTGGCCCTTGTAATGGGGGGACTGCTGGTATTTTTCTTTTCCCGCAGAAATGTCCGTCCTATCATCGAGCTGGGCCAGGAGCTGCACGAAGCGGTGGAAGCACAGAACCAGCTTCAGGAGGTGGTGGACAGACAGCGCCCCATTATCTGTACCTCCTATGTGCGCCGTCTTATGTCCGGCTCCATTACCTCTGCGGAGGAGGTTTCTTATATTACTGATTATCTGGGTCTGAAAGAGGATTCCTTCTATTATAATGTGCTTCATGTTGTTGTGTACAACAACTTCGGAGACTCCTCCGATACCCTTCCAGAAGGTCTTGACACCTCTCAGCAGCTGCAGGAGATTATTGTGGAGGCCTTGAAAAAATATCTGGGAACGCCCTTATACTATTTCAGCCCCACTGACAGAACCTACTCTGTACTGCTTCACTGCAGCGCTTCCGAGGAAAAGGATTTTCCCATAAAGGTCAGCAGTGTCGTGCTCAACCTTCACAATTATCTGCTGGACACCTACGATATATGGCTTTTTGCAGGTATGGGGCGAAACACGGATTCTTTGATGAATGTTTGGGAGTCTTATCAGCAGGCGGTGGAGTCCGTAAGCTATACCACCAAAAACTATATTTTCTTTCCCTACGAATTTATCAAGAAGAACTCCAACGCCTATTACTATCCGCCGGAGATTTCCACAAAGCTCATCCACTTTATTACGGCTGGCAATACCTCTCAGGTGCTTGAGCTGCTTAACCTGATCCATCAGGAAAATATTGAGGAGCGTTCTCTGCCCATGAACCTGTTAAAATATCTTCTTTCCGATATCCGCAACACACTGCTGAAGGCACGTTTTGCACTTCCTGCAGGAGTTGACCCGGAAGCAGTGCGGCTATTGGACGAGCGTTTTAATGAACGGCTTTCCTTCAAGCTGTGCGAAGATCTGGCGCTGACTCTCTGCCGCCTCTTTTCCAATGAGTCGGAGGACACTAACCTGGCCTCCACCATAGAAAAATATATTGCCAAAAATTATAAGGACCCTTCCCTGGGCTTAAACAAAATTGCAGATGAATTTCAGATTTCTGAAAGCTACTTTTCTCATATGTTTAAGGAGAAAACCGGCGTAAATTTTTCCACATACCTGGAAAATATTCGTATGACAGAGGCAGCCAGACTGATCAGGGAAACAAATATCAGCCTGAATGAGCTGTACATCGCTGTGGGATATAACAATGTAAACACCTTTAGACGGGCGTTTAAAAAGGTTTTTGGCGTAACTCCAAGCAGTATGCGGGATAGCACAAAATAGTGCCGCACAAAATAAATACAGCGGATGTCCACAAAAGTGGACGTCCGCTGCTTTTTTTAATCTTTATTTTATTCCCGGAGTTTCCCGCTGCTTTCTGTTTTTTCCCTCTGTCCTTCAAGCAGCGCCTCTGCAATTTTCATATCCTCAGGAGTGGTTACCTTAATATTCTCATAGCCTGCCTCCACCAGCTTCACCTTCCGGTCTGTAAACAGCTCTGCCACGCTGGCATCGTCTGTAACAAAGATTCCCTCTTTCTCAAGGCGGTCTTTGTTTTTCTCTAATTGTCTGTAAGCATTTACAATCAGCTGTGTGTCAAATACCTGGGGCGTCTGAATGGTCCAGACAAGCCTTCTTGCTGGCGTGTCCCTGGCAAATCCCTCCTCATCTGAAATCTTCACCGTGTCCTTGGAGGGCATGGCCGCCACACAGGCATGATACTTTTTTACAGCCTTATAGGTATCCTGCAGAATTTTCTCTGTGAGAAATGGGCGGGCCCCATCATGAATAAACAAATAGCCGTCCCTGTTTGGAATGGGCATGGCACCCTCTGCCACCACGCGAAGCGCACAGGCCACAGACAAATATCTCTCCGCTCCGCCCGGAACAATGGATACAACCTTGTGAAAGCCGTATTTCTCCACAATTTCCTTCCTCATATAGTCCAGATCAGAGGCAGATGCCGTAAGGATACAGTCGTCTATCACTGCAGACTGCTCCACCGCCCTAAGCGCATACCAAATCAGCGGTTTTCCTCCAAGAAGCATATATTGCTTGGCAACGCCGCTGTGCATCCGGCTTCCGCTGCCGGCTGCCAGCACAATGGCCGTACAATGTTTTTTCTTTTCCCCCATGTCAGCGTTCTCCCAGCTTCAGATTTGGCACGGCATTCAAGTCATAGCCGCTTTTTACGCCCTTAATAAACTCATAATACCCCGCCGTTCCAATCATAGCGGCATTGTCCGTACAAAAAACAGGAGAGGGATAATAAAAACGCACTCCCTCCCGGGCGCAGCGTTCTGCCAAAGCCTCCCTGAGAGAAGAATTAGAAGCAACGCCACCGGCAATGGCAAATTTTTCATACCCAAATTCCTTTACGGCATGAAGAGAATGCTCCACCAGCACATCAATCACTGCCTTTTGAAAGGATGCGGCCACATCCGCCGCACACACAGTCTCCCCCTTCATCTTACAGCCGTTTAGGTAGTTAAGCACCGCCGACTTTAAGCCGCTGAAGCTGAAATCATATTCACTTTCCTGCACCTTAGCCCTTGGAAAGGAAATAGCCTCAGGATTTCCCTCTCTGGAAAGCTTATCAATCTTAGGACCTCCCGGATACCCAAGTCCTATCGCCCTGGCCACCTTGTCAAAGGCTTCTCCCGCCGCATCATCTCTGGTTCTTCCAATGATTTCATAGACACCGTAATCCTTCACTGCCACCAGATGAGAATGACCGCCCGACACTACCAGACAGATAAAGGGCGGTTCCAAATCCTTGTTTTCAATATAATTGGCGCAGATATGTCCCTCTATATGATGCACACCCACCAAGGGAATCCCTGTGGCAAAGCTGATGGCCTTGGCTTCAGAAACTCCCACCAGCAGCGCTCCCACAAGCCCCGGTCCATAGGTCACCGCAATGGCGTCCATCTGCTCCAGAGGCACTCCCGCCTCCAAAAGAGCCGTCTCAATCACCTGATTGATCTTCTCTATGTGTTTTCTGGACGCAATTTCGGGAACCACGCCTCCGTACAGCGTATGCAGCGCGATCTGTGAAGAAATCACATTGGAAAGCACCTCCCGGCCGTTTTTTACCACGGCAGCCGCCGTTTCATCACAGGAGCTTTCAATTGCCAATATCATAATATCTTCCATATGAATGCCGACTTCTCTCCCTAAAATAATCTCCGTCTCATTGGCTGTTCTGGGGATTTACATTTTCCGCCAGCTCCCAGCCATAAATCTTCCACTGCCGGTTCTCGTCCCGGCGCAGAAGATAAACCTCCCTCACCGGAGTGCTTACCCCGTTTAACATCACGGTATAGCCACAGTGAATCCGCGCAAAATCATAGCCATCCTCCTCAAAATAATCAACGTTGGTGCTGGATGCCACGGAAGCGCTGGTGATCCGCATATCTGCTTCCTTCCCGTCCTCAATCTCCTGCTTTAAGCGCACCAGGTACGCTTCCGGTTCATTATTGGCCAGCAGCTCTTCATCATAAAGCTGTCTGGCCTTATTGCCCAGGTCCTCAATCTCCTGCTCCGTGCACTCTTCATTGTAAAAACAGGTTATGATCTCATTATAAAATCTGATTACTTCCTTGGGCGTAGGCGGATAGTCGTTTTCCAGATCACGGCTCAGCACCAGCTGAACCTCTGACAAAACGGCCTCCTTCCTGTTCTCTCTGGACCTGCCTGTCAGATATGCGTAATATCCCACCACAGCCACCAGAACGCACACAAAAATCAGGGTTATGGTGGTGGTTGATTTTTTCATTCCACATCACTCCGTTCTTCCTCTTCAAAATTCAATTCCACGGTTCTGCCATCCCTTGCGGCCACCGCTTTCGGGAAAATCTTTCTCACCCGGGGCATGAATTCCTCCGGATGCAGCAGGGAAGGGCTGTAATGAGTAAGCCACAGCTGTGATACCTTTGCCCGCTTTGCCAGATGGGCGGCCTCGTACATGGTCATATGTTTGTATTCCTTCGCCTTTGCAAGCTTGTCCGGCTCCCCGTACATTCCCTCGCAGATAAAAAGGTCAGAGCCTGCAGCGTTTTCCACTATACCGTCCGTAGGGCGGGTGTCCGTGCAGTAGGTAACCTTAAGCCCCTTTCTCGGCTCTCCCAAAACCATATCCGGGGTAAAACGCTTTCCCTCCCACTCCACAGTCTCACCCTTTTGCAAAAGGCTCCAGAATTTCATGGGAATGCCGCCCTCTTCCGCCTTGCAGCGTTGAAATTTCCCAGCTCTCTCAATCACAATGCTATATCCATAGCATAACACATTATGGTTCACCTTGAAAGCCTCAATGCGAAAACCGTCAAAGAAAAAGCTCTGCTCCGGCTCCGTAATCTCCACACACTCAATTTCAAAGGGAAGCTCCGGCGCTATCACGCGCAGAGCCGCCACCACTCTGCCAAGGCCCTTTGGTCCCAGCAAAAGAAGCGGAGCCTTTCGCTCCGCATTCCCCATAGTCAAAAGCATCCCCGGAAGTCCGCTGATATGATCTGCATGGTAATGGGTAAAGCATATGATATCTATGGGCTTGGGACTCCAGCCCTTCTCCTTCATGGCAATCTGCGTTCCCTCTCCGCAGTCAATCAAAATGCTTTTCCCATTATACCTCATCATGAGAGAAGTAAGCCACCGATAGGGCAGCGGCATCATTCCTCCTGTTCCCAGCAAACAAACATCCAGCATACTTTTTTACCATCTTTCTTCTTATTTACAAAAGCTCTCTCTCCTGACTGATCTGCACAGGAATGCGGAAATGTCTGATCATTTCATCATAGCACTCCTCGCACAGGTCAAAGCTATGCCTGAGCCCGTCCTTTTCGCTGAAATATCCAAAAACATAGTCTACGTTTAAGCATCCTTCCTTCAGATATCCGTTTTCCAGCTTCAATTCCTTTCCGCATCGGTTGCAGATCACCTGCACCAGCTGATCCCCCTGCTCTTTTTCGTATCTGCGCATTTGTTCCTCCCTTTTGGCTGCCCTGCAGCTTCTTTTGCTTTTCTGCTGTCTACCAGCCCATTATAACGGAAAAACTCCTCTTTCACCGTGGTAATTCCTGCCACGGTTTTACTGGTCATGCGCCTTTTGGCTGCTTTTCCATCAGCGGCGTCTCCACATAATCAAAGCGTCCTCCACAGGCTTTTCATAAAAGCCGGGCCGGATGCCCTCCGATACAAATCCCAGCTTTTCGTAAATGTGGATGGCAGGCCCATTGCCGGCCCTGACTTCCAGCGTAATGTCCCCGATTCCCCGCTCCCTGGCCAAAAGCAAAAGCTCCTGAAGCATCCTCTGGGCAATTCCTCTTCCACGAAAAGCCTTTGCAACCACCACCTTGTCGATGCTTCCCTCTCCACACAAATCTGTCATCACGCAGCAGCCTGCCACTTTTCCATCCGCCTCGGCCACCAGACTGAGGCAGTAGGCTTTCTCTATAAGCTCTGCAAAGCTCTCTGCCGACCAGGGCATGCTGAAGGCTTCCGCCTCAATGATGCTTAAGGGCTGCACGTCCTCCATCTTAAGCCTTCTGATTACAAGCTTCATGCCAATCCGCCCTTTTCTTCCCTCTCACGCTCCGCCTGGCTCTTGCGCAGGTATTCCGGCCTGTGCTCCTTTGCGGAAACAATTTTTCCCTCCCGAAAATAAACAGCGCCCAAAGCCGCAACGGCTGCCGCCCGCTGCCTGTTGCAGGAGGCCGGGGCAAACACAAAGGGGACTTTTACCTGTTCCTCTATTTTTTCTCTGTAAACCGGCACACCGTCCCCTAGAAAAATCACCTTCCTTCCCAGGGTGTTGATTTCATTCAAAATATCCGAGATATCCGCCGCCCGCTGTCCGGACACGGTATGCAGCAAAAGCTCCGTCTGTGAAAGCTCTGCCTTGGCGGGCACAAACTCATAGAGTCCTGTGTAAACCTGGTTTCTTCTTGCGTCCATCAAAGGACAGATTAAACGCCCCGTTCCCCAAAGCGTATAGGCAAGCCCCTCCAGGGTCGGCACCTCCACCAGGGGCTTATGCAAGGCAAGTCCCAGCCCTTTTGCTGTAGCCGCACCAATGCGAAGGCCTGTAAAGGAACCCGGTCCCGATGCAACAGCTATGGCGTCAAGGCTCTGCAGATCCAGCTCTATCCTGTTTTTCAGTTCCTCCAGCATGGGAAGCAGCATCTGCGAGTGGGTCTTTTTGTAATTGGTGGTATACTCCGCCAAAAGCACGTCATCCTCCACAACTGCAGCGCTGGCCACAAGTCCCGAGCTGTCCAGTCCCAAAATTTTCATGTCAGTCTCCATTCATAAGCGTTTTACTCCGCCGTTTCCTCTACCGTGATTTTCCGGTAATCAAAGCCCTTTTCCAAATCCTTTTCCAGGGTGATTTTTATTGTATCCTTTGGCAGAAGCTCTCCAATCAGCTCCGCCCACTCGATCAGGCAGACGCCTTCCCCGTAGAAGCAGTCTTCATAACCAATCTCTTCCATCTCCTCCACATCTGCGATGCGGTATACGTCAAAATGGTAAAAGGGTATCCTTCCCTCTTTATATACCTGAAGTATGGTAAAGGTAGGACTGTTCACCGGCTCGTCAATTCCAAGCCCTCTGGCAAAGCCCTGGGCCAGCACAGTTTTTCCCGTCCCTAAGTCTCCTGTCAGCGTATAGACCTGGCCGGGACAGCATTTTCTTCCAAGCTTTTCCCCCAGAGCAAAGGTCTCCTGAGAGCTGTTTGTCTCAAATATCATTTCTCTTTTTGCTTCCTCTTCGGCTTATTCTTTATTTTCCGCTCATCTGTCCCTCAGGTTCTTATTTTCACCTTGTCCGGAGACATATGCGTGGCGATCATTTCAATCACTGCCGCCTTCTTGTCCCCCAGCTGGGCTCTGGGAAAAATAGTAGCGTTGATTCTTGAGGTGTACAAAATAATACTTCTTCCAGTGGAAACAGCCTTTACCATATCCTCCCAGGACTGCCTTGCAGACACCTCTCCCTGGGAAATACAAATCCCATCCTCATCCAGCACATAGTGCAGCGGCTTGCGGAAGGCTGGATTCTGAAGGGCCTGCCGCCTGCTTTTGAGAAAAAGGGTACAGGGCAGATAAGCCAAAAGCACCGCTCCTCCCACCAAAAAAATCCACTGTCCGTTCATCAGAGAAAAAACCACCAGCACTGCGCCAAAGGCGCTTCCCAGGATTCCTCCAGCGCTGTTGTAGGAGTGCATCAGCATATAATCATACAGATCCGCCGCCTCTATTTTGATATCCAATTCCACCATGCGCGTTTCCTTCCGTTATTTTCCTTCGTTATTATATTGAATTGCCCTATAAAATGCAAGACCCAATGTACTAATCAACACTCTTTAAGGACTCCGTCATGCTGACATGGTCCAGCTTTCTTCTCATAAAACGATTGATCAGCCACGCAAAAAGCATGGTCAGCACTGCGCTGTAAAGGTAGCTCACGGGCAGCACCTGCACATCAAAGGCCACCATATCGATCTGTACCTGGCTCATAACAAAGCGGTGCAGCAGCATTCCCAGAGGAAGTCCCACCAGCGTACCCATCAATGCAAGTACGGTATTTTCCCGAAACACATAGGACGCCGTCTCGTTTTTGTAAAAGCCCAGCACCTTAATTGTGGCAATTTCCCGAATCCGCTCCGTGATATTGATATTGGTCAGATTGTACAGCACAATGAAGGCAAGCCCTCCCGCGCAGATAATAATCACCACCACGATCATATTCAGGCTTTCCATCATGCTGCCGAACCGCTCCATCGTGTCCTCATTCACCGTCACATTGGAAACACCCTCCAGCTGCATCAGGGAGGCGGATGCCCGATGTACGTCCGCATTTTCCGACACATTCACCCAGATGGTCTTATACTGGGCTTCCTCTCCCATCTGTTCCTCGTAATCCGCCTTGTTCATGTAAACATAATTATAGATAAAGTTGCGGGAAAGGCCGGAGACCTTCAGAGTAATGGTTCTGCCGTCCTCATCCTGCAGCGTCACTGTATCCCCCAGAGAAATTCCAAGCTGGTCCGCTGCCTTCTGTGTGACCACAGCCTCACCCTTCCCCGGATATGGGAGAGGCTCCCTTCTTTGGGTGTGGAGATTCAAGTAGGAGGCAATATTCTCCTGCCCTTCACTTTCCTGGGCCACCACCAGATTTACCGACTTTTCGCCCTGTTTTGTAACCAGGTCCATACTGCTTTCCATCAGCGTATAATACCCGGAAAGCTCCTCTCCCAGCGCCTCTGTGAGAGCTTCCTCCATCTGATCCGTAACCGTCTCAGAAAGAGTCACGCCGATATCATAAATCTGTATTTCCTCAAACTGCTGGGTTGCTATATTGGCCACAGAATCCTTTATGCCAAAGCCCGTCACCAAAAGGGCGGTACAGCCGCTGATGCCTGCCACCATCATGAGCAGACGCTTCTTATACCGGAAAATATTGCGCACAGACACCTTTCTTAAAAAGCCCAGCCTGCGCCAGATAAAAGGAATATACTCCAAAAATACTCTCTTTCCCGCCTTGGGAGCCTTGGGACGCATCAGCTCTGCCGCCACCTGGGAAAGCTCATACCGGCAGGTGAGCCAGGTGGCCCCCATGGTACACAGAATGGAAGCCGTCAGGGAAATCACTGCCAGCACAGGGTCAAACACAACGATCAGACTGTCCATCCGATACATCATGCCATAGGCCGTCCAGATC
>NZ_CEWDFQ010000039.1:0-14643 GCF_982438285.1 Acetatifactor sp.
CTGGATTATTTCGTGAAGCAGGCAGACGGGATTGACATTATAATCGGCGGGCCTCCTTGCCAGGCATACTCCGTTGCGGGCCGGGTAAAGGATGAAAACGGCATGCGGAACGATTATCGAAACTATTTGTTTGAGCATTATCTCAGCGTGGTCAGCCGTTATCGTCCAAAGGCCTTTATATTTGAGAATGTGCCGGGTATGTTAAGCGCAATTCCCGACGGCACGCCTATAACGGAATTGATCAGAAAAGGATTTGAGGGTATCGGCTATGAAATTGTGGATGATCTGAGAACCTATGCGAAGATTGACGCCAGCGATTACGGCGTTCCACAGCACAGAGAGCGGTTAATTTTACTGGGAATAGACCGCAGGCTTGTCAAAGAGCCACAGAAGCTTTTACATGATTTTTATACAAGCGTTCTGCCCCAATATAAGACGGAGCAAAAAAAGACAGTGGAGGAAGCCATTGGGGACCTGCCGCCGGCTTATCCTGTCATTGAGGGAAGCAAGCCCGGAAAACGGATCACCTTTACAAAACCGGAATGTGATACTACATGGCATGTTGCCCGCAGACACAGCCTGCGGGATATCGAAATATACAGGATGTTGGCCCAGGATATCGAATCGGGACAGAAAAAATACACCAACAGCAAGGCCCTGAGCGAATTGTATGAGGAGCGTGTGGGGGCAAAATCTCCTATACACAGATATCATGTTCTGCGAAGGGATGAGCCCAGCACCACAATTATCTCTCATCTTGACCGTGACGGGAACCGATTCATTCATTATGATCCCAGACAGAGCCGCTGCATAACCCCCAGGGAGGCGGCAAGGCTGCAGTCCTTTGATGATGATTTTGATTTTGTTGGAACCCAGACGGATACCTATATTATGATAGGCAATGCGGTGCCCCCTGCACTGGCCAGATGTATCGGCCTTGCGGCAGCGGAGGTGCTGGATAGACTTTGATGGAGAAAAAACGGGAGAAGCATGACAAAGGTCAGGACACGAGCCATGACAAAGGCTACAAAAGAACTTGTCTGCCAGCTGTGTGAAGTGGTAGACAACAGTAAATATCTGCTGTTGTCCGGCCCTATGGCTGTGGGGAAAACCTATATTGCCCAGGCTGTGGCCGCCCAGTGCGGGCTGCCCAGGTACAATGCCCAGGGGTTTTGGGGAAACAGTGGGGAAAGCTACGAAATCCTCACAGAGCTGGTTCCCATCCACCCCTCCTTTTCCTATGAGGATTTTGTGAGGGGAATTTCCATGTGTGCCCAGGGAGGTTCTTTTGCGTGGGAGAGCCAGGACAAGGTATTTTTACAGGTGCTGAAAAAGGCAAAGAAAAGCTGGAGCGCAAAAGAAAATAAAAAATATTTCCTGATTCTGGATGATATCGGAAGGGGGAGCA
Organism: Acetatifactor sp.; assembly: GCF_982438285.1. Taxonomy (NCBI): domain Bacteria; kingdom Bacillati; phylum Bacillota; class Clostridia; order Lachnospirales; family Lachnospiraceae; genus Acetatifactor; species Acetatifactor sp. The sequence goes on from NZ_CEWDFQ010000039.1 coordinate 1,409, forward strand.
TCACGGGAATACTGGGAGATGTTCTTTCCCGAATGGAACCAGGCAGAGGGGAAGAAAAGAGCTGTGAAGGAGAAAGAAATCTGCCTCCCAATCTTTACCTGATTGCAACCTACAGTACTGCCATAGACAGTGTGGAACCCTTTGATTACAGTCTTTTCAGGCACTTTTACAGTTATACCCTTGAAAATGACTATCGCTTTCTGGAGGATGGCGCAACGGAGATTTTTCCGGAATACGATACTTCACCGAATGCCATGTTTTACAGAACCAGACGGGTGGTGGAGGAAAACCTGCGCCATAGATACCAGCTGACTTGGCAGGAGCGGGAAAGATATCTTTTGGGGCATGGTATGTTTCAAGCGCCTGTGGCTTTGGTTATGCGGTATCAGGTGATACCAATGTTGAAGCAATATGTGAAGGATGGGGTGGTGGATGCCACCGCCGTAATTGAAATAGATGCACTGGAAAGGCTTGTGACAGGGGCATACAGCAAGGAGCCTGTTCTTGCGGGGATGGACAGGATTACGGGATACAGAAATGATGTCACTGCCGATGTTTATTACAGGGAAGCGCTGACCCACCGTCCCATTGTAAATCTCATTGCCCGGATCAAAACACAGGGATTGCTTACGGATACGGAAATAGCCGACACCATGCTGTTTCATCCCGGCGTATTGGTTCGAAAAAGCGGGAAGCTGGACGGGATAGTCCGCTATTTTCCCGTACCGGCCTATCTTTATGTGAAAAGAGCCGACAGGGATTTATATACCTATGGGACCACGGTCACAGCATCCGGCGCGCCCAAAAGGCCGAGATTTTTCTATTCTGCCCAGAAGGACGATGTGCTGACCATTGACGGGATAGATTATGCGGCGGCTGCCGAGATGCAGCCCAAGGAATATACCAGATGGGACGAGTCTCTCAATTCCGATGCCTATGAAAATGAAAGAGGCTCCTCCTCTCCCAATTCCATTATGTTTCGCATTCTGCGAAGCTATTATAATGGGCTTATCAAAAACTGTGACGGATATCTGCTGGATTATCCGGAGGACGACAACATAAGGCTGCTTGGAGCCTTTGCAAGAGAGGAGTTTGAACGATTTACCCAAATCGTCAGGCAGATCGGTTCGGGCTCGGATGAGGCAGAGGTAAATCTGGAGAGAAACAGAGTGTTCAGAGAGGCCATTTCCAAGCTGACGCTGCTTTGGAAGGATAAGGGAGACCTCATAGAGTGGAAGGGCCAATCTATTAAGGTGGAAGGAGTATATAAAGTGGACAGGGTTGAGAAGTACGGCGAGTATGCAAGGGCAATGGAGCTGCTTGGGATACATCAGATGATACTGCAGGGGCCTCCGGGAACCTCAAAAACCTATTCGGCAAGAGAATATTTGAAATTTGTGGGCAAAGGCGAGAGGAACGAGGAGCTTCTTTCGGATGAGGAGTTGGACAGCTTTCAGATTCAAAGCTATCAGGAGGAGGATGCCATAGCAGAGTGGGAGGAGACTCATCCGGGACAGACTCCTGCCATAGCCTGGGATATTGTTCAGTTTCATCCTTCCTATGGCTATGAGGATTTTGTTCGGGGAATTGAGGTCAGCACTGTAAAAGACAGCTCCGGGGCCGGGTCTGCCATATCCTACGATACGGTCAATAAAGTGCTGGGCAGCATGGCCAGGCTGGCGGCCAGCCCCAAGTATCAGACCACAAAATTTTTTCTTGTGATTGATGAAATCAACCGGGCCAATCTGGCAACGGTATTCGGCGAATTGATTTATGGTCTGGAATACAGGGGGAAGGGTGTGGCTACGCCTTATACGGTAGACAATTCCAATAAGGTGCTTCTGCCGGATAATTTATATATTCTGGGAACCATGAACACAGCCGACAAGTCTATTGGCGGAATTGATTATGCCATCAGAAGGCGTTTTCTTTTCTTTTCCCTGCTTCCGGACGCCAATGCCATATTGAACTTCAAGCTGTCCAAAGGGGCTGATGAGGAGGAAGAAAATGAACAGAGAGCTGTGAACCGCCAGGCCCTGCGCCTGTTTGAAGAGGTGGAAAAGCTGTTTCATGCAGGTAATCTGAATCCGGAGTATTATAAGGATGACGTGCAGATTGGGCATACTTATTTTATGGTGTCCACAAAAGAGCAGCTTTATCTGCGGTTCAAATACCAAATTCTGCCGATTCTGAGGGAATATTTTAAGGACGGTATGTTTCAGTTTGAGACGGGGGATGCGTCAGAGGACGGCTGGTCCGGCTTGCTTGGCTGTATTACCGGCGAAATCAATGTAAATTACGAGGAGCATAGGGTGAGGGAAATTTTTGAAAAGCTGATAGAGGAGCCTTAAAGGAGCGGTATGGGAGTGCATCAAATGGGTTGGGAAGGTTGCTGGAAGGAAGGGGCAAAGCATCAGATTATTTTTTGTGCCCGGGACAATAGTCCATTGGATAAGCTGCAGGAAAAAGTGGATGTGGACAGCATACAGTTTGCAGGAAACGATGAGTGCGTCAATCTTGGAATAAGGCGTGTGAATGGGAGAATCTACGCCGGCAATTATGTGGGGCTTTGCAGATTAAAGGCGGTGGACGGGAAGCGGATTCTGTCCCGGGATGGAAGAGAAGTAATCCTGAAAATAGAGCCAAGATTTCAGCTTTCCGTTGTTGAAATGCTCCATGCACTTCGCCAGGACGATGAGTTTGAGCGCTATCTGGCTCCTCAGACCATCAGGATTAATGCGCAGGACCGGGAGCTTGAGGACTTAAAGGACAATGAGCTGTTTCATTTTTTTGACTGTGAGGACCCAATTTACATAGAGGACAATACAGCCTTGCAAAGCAGTATTATCACAGCAGCAGTGTTTTTATCACTGCTGAAAAATCTTTGTACAAGGCCGTTAATGGGAAAGATGATCACCAGGGAAGAAAATCTGGTGGGAAAGCTCAAGGGAAATATTCTGTTTAAGAAGAACATCAGACTGAACACACTGCGGGGGCGGGATGACAGGATTTACTGCCGGTATCTGCAATATTCCGAGGACATTCTTGAAAACAGAGTGCTGAAGGCGGCGCTGCAAAAGGCAGTCTTATTTTTGAACAAGTACTTGGGCCAGACCAGCGCAAATAAAAATTCCTTCAGGGATATGATTGCATATTGCCAGAACGCGTTGTCCCATGTGAGCTATACCAGGATTACCAGACAAGACCTGGGAAAGATAAAAACCACGGGCTGTTATGTATATTATAAACCGGTGATAAACGCGGCTAAGATGGTGTTAAATGAGATTACGCTGGAGGCCAATGGGGAATCTGCTTTTACAAGCTATGTGGTGCCCTATGCCGTTTCCATGAACAAGCTGTTTGAGATGTATGTGCGGTCATACCTGAAACGTGCCGGAGTGGAAACCTATACCTCCCAGTCAGATCAGATGCGTATTTTAAAATATGACTATAAGTCAAAGGTGCTCGCCCAGGGAGGCGGCGCGTATTCCAGCTATATTGGCGGCACGGTAAAACCGGATATTATACTGTACCATCCCAAAACCGGGAAGTATCTTGTGTTTGATGTAAAATATAAAAGCTTATCCGGCGGAAAGTCGGCGCGGGGAGACAGACTGCAGGTTTTGGCCTACGCTCTTTTATATGACTGTGAAAATGTGGGGATCATATTTCCTTCCCTTTCCGGTGAGGAAAGCAGGTACTATGAGAAAAACCCGATTGAAAGCGCCGAGAGGCGGAAACGATATTACACGCAGCTGGAAATCGCCATAGACACAGAATGGAGCTGTGAAGTGGCATCTGTGGAAAGCGGCGCCAAAATCAGTCTGCTGCAGTATTTGAAGGGGCTGATGGAGTAAATTTTCAGATGCAAAGGAGTTTTTTGACCATGAAGCCCATGCCTCATATTATTGAAATCACTGACTTTGAAGATCCGCAGCTGGATATTTATGCCAGACTTACGGAAAACCAGCTTTTAAACTGCCGGGATGGGGGCGGGGGCATCTTTATTGCAGAAAGCCCCAGAGTGATTGCACGTGCGCTGGATGCGGGCTGTGTTCCCATATCCTTTCTGGCGGAGAAAAAGCATGTGGAGGGACAGGCCGGGGAGCTGATCGCATGGTGTGGGGAAATCCCTGTTTATACGGCAGAATTTCAGGTGCTCACAAGGCTGACGGGGTTCCAGCTGACCAGGGGCATGCTGTGCGCCATGTATCGTCCCCCGCTTCCCTCTGTCAGGGAGGTCTGTGCCCATGCAAAAAGGGTGGCTGTACTGGAGGAGGTGGAGAATCCCACCAATGTGGGGGCTATTTTCCGGTCTGCCGCAGCTCTGAATATGGATGCGGTTCTGCTGACTCCGGGCTGCAGCAATCCCTTGTATCGGAGAGCGATCCGGGTGAGCATGGGAACCGTTTTTCAGGTACCCTGGACGTTTCTTGGAGACGGGGAACCGGAGGAAGAGGCATGGCCCAAACAAGGAATCCGTCTTTTGCGGGAGCTGGGCTTTCGAACCGCAGCCATGGCGCTGAGCAAGGATGCCCTGAAAATGGACGATCCCAGGCTTAAGGAGGAAAAGCGGCTGGCGGTTGTGCTGGGAACAGAGGGGGATGGGCTTGCGCCGCAGACGGTGGCGGCCTGCGACTATGTTGTGCGTATTCCCATGGCTCATGGTGTGGATTCCTTGAATGTGGCGGCGGCAAGCGCAGTGGCCTTTTGGGAAATCACAAAGGGGTGACAAGTGGTCAATTTTTATGCAGACAGCTGCCGTTTTTGAATGTTATGCTAAATAAAAACGGAGGAAATGTCTGAATGAAGGATATGAATCTGCAAAAGAAGGCTGATATGATAGAGAAGGCCAAGGCTTATATTGAAAAAAACCTGGATCAGGAACTGACTCTTGAAGGAGTTGCAAGAGAGCTTCATTATTCAAAAGGCTATCTTGCGAGAGCGTTTGCCAGGGGCACAGGGTGTACTGTATACAAATATATACAGGGGAGGCGTCTGGACAAGGCCGCAGAACAACTGGCGGAGACCCAAAAAACCATTGCACAGATTGCGCAGGAGGCAAATTATGGTTCTCAGCAGGCATTTGACCATGCCTTTCGCCTGCGGTATCATTGCACCCCTCAGGACTATAGAAAAGCAATTTTGCTTTTGGCGGAATCCTCTGCCGGGAAGGGACATACCCTTCATTTTTCTCTGAGGAGGATGGCTGCATGAATCAGATACCTTATGTCATAGAGCAGACTGCAAAGGGAGAGAGAAGCTATGATCTATTTTCCCGGCTTCTGGCGGATAGAATCATTTTTCTGGGAGAAGAAGTAAATGATGGAACAGCAGCTCTTGTGGTGGCGCAGCTTTTGTTTTTGGAGGCGGAGGATCCGGATAAGGATATCCGGCTGTACATTAACAGCCCGGGAGGCTCTGTAAGCGCAGGCTTTGCCATCTACGATACCATGCGGTATGTAAGATGTGATGTTTCTACTATTTGTGTAGGATTGGCTGCCAGCTTCGGAGCTTTTTTGTTAGCCGGAGGCGCCAGGGGGAAACGTATGGCGCTGCAAAATGCGGAGATTATGATACATCAGCCTGCGGTACACGGGAAGGGGATACAGGGGCAGGCCTCGGATATCAAGATAATGTCTGACCACATTCAAAGGAATAAGCAAAGGCTTAACAGGATTCTTTCAGAAAATACTGGAAAGTCTCTGGAGGAAATAGAAAAAGATACCGAGCGGGATTACTATATGAGCGCTGAGGAGGCGCTTGCTTATGGACTAATTGATAAAATTGTAAGCGCTCCCGCGTCCGGAGAATAGCATAATAGGAATTGCCTTGCAAAAAGCGGATGAAGATATGCCGCTTTTTGTATTTTTTTGACAAAATATCTCATTGACCAGAAAACAAATTTGTTTTATAATTACTAGCAAATCGGTTTTTTAGCTGCTTTTTTTGGACAATATGGCCAGAAACAAAAGCGGCTTGAACGATTGGCAGAATGATTGGTTTTCTGCTTGAGCAGGCGGAAAACAGAAAGGAGAACGTATGGATTTGCAGCTCATTTATGTCATCTCATTTTTTTCCGTGGTAATTGCATTTGCCTTTGCAGTTTACCTGTATCTTTGGGTGAAGCGGCAGCCCACAGAAAATGGAAAAATTATTGAGGTATCAGAATTGATTCACGCAGGGGCCAATACCTTTATGCGCAAGGAGTACGGTGTGCTTGCCAAATTTGCAGGTGTTGCGGCTGTGATTATTCTGATTTTGCTGCCGAGTCCCATATGGGAGGGGAATATAGGGGATAATATAGCCATGGCGATTTCTTACCTGGCGGGAACCGCGCTGTCGGCTCTGGCGGGAAAAATCGGTATCCTGGTTGCCACTCTGGCAAACTCCAGAGCGGCGGAAGGCGCGCAGAAGGGAATCAAGCCCGCCTTTTTGATCGGATTCAGAGGCGGAGCTGTCATGGGCCTTGCGGTGGTAGGCTTCAGCCTGCTGGGTGTTATGGCGGTTTTGATGATTACGGCGGACGCCTCCATCTTGCTGGGCTTTTCCTTTGGAGCAAGCTCTCTTGCGCTTTTTGCCAAGGCAGGGGGCGGAATTTTTACAAAGACAGCGGACGTGTCCGCAGACCTGACAGGAAAGGTGGAGCTGGGAATACCGGAGGATGATCCCAGAAACCCTGCTGTAATCGCTGACAATGTAGGTGATAACGTAGGCGACGTTGCCGGAATGGGAGCAGATTTGTTCGATTCCAATGTGGCGGCCATGGCATCGGCTCTGGTAATGTCCCAGGCGCTGGACGGAGGAAGCGGCGTAAATACGGCTATGGTGTTCTGCTATGCGGCCCTTGGCCTGATTTCTTCCATTATCGGCATCGCCTGTGCGAGAGTGGGTAAGGAGGGGAATCCCACCAAGGCGTTAAACTCTTCTACATACACCACAACGGCAGTGTTTATGATTCTGACAGCTGCAGCTACCTTCCTCTTTGAAGGCTTTCAGTGGAGAATCTGGGGGGCTTCCGCAGTGGGACTGATCGTGGGCGTAATCATCGGCATCACCACAGACTACTTTACCGATGACAGCAAGCCTATCGTGCGCAAGGTAGCCCACGCATCCCAGTCAGGCTCCGCGTTTACGATTCTATCTGGTATTTCCTACGGATTCATTTCCTCGCTGCCTGCTATGGTGGGAATCGCGATCTCTGCGCTTACAGCCTACAAGCTGTGCGAGCCGTTGGGAGAGGGATATGCGCTGTTTGGAATTGCCATGGCGGCAGTGGGTATGCTTTCCATTGTGGGCATGATCATCAGCAATGACGCATACGGTCCCATCGTTGACAATGCGAGAGGCCTGGCGGAAATGGGCGGCCTTGGTGAGGAAACCATACGGGCGGCAGATGAGCTTGACAGCGCAGGCAACACCGTAAAGGCTGTAACCAAAGGCTTTGCCATCGGTGCGGCAGGTCTTACGGTCATTTCCCTTCTGGGCGCGTATATGTCGGAGGTAAACGAATCCCTCGCAGCCCTGGGGAAGGAGTTGATCACAGGCTTTGACATCATGAACCCCACGGTATTTTTCGGCACATTGGTAGGAGCGGCTATCCCCGCAGTGTTCTCGGCAATGCTGATGCTTGGCGTTGACAAAAACGCACAGAGAATGGTGGCGGAAATCCACAGGCAGTTTAGGGAGATCGCAGGCTTGAAGGAAGGAAAGCCGGGCGTGAAGGCGGACTATGACAAATGTATCAATATTGCCACACAGGGAGCGTTAAAGGAACTGATTCCCGCAGGCGGCATGGCGATTGTTGCCACCATAGTGGTAGGCTTTATCGGCGGCCCCCAGGCCATCGGCGGCTTCCTGTTAGGAAATATTGTGAGCGGACTTCTGCTTGCGCTTTTCATGTCAAATGCCGGCGGATTGTGGGATAATGCAAAGAAGTACATTGAAGCAGGAAATGAAGGCGGAAAGGGCTCAGAGGCCCATAAGGCAGCCGTTACAGGCGACACTGTGGGAGATCCCTTTAAGGATACTGCAGGCCCTTCCATTAACACACAGATTACAGTGGTTTCCCTGGTGGCGTCTTTGATGTCCTCACTGTTTGCGGCTTTGTCGTTCTTTGGGTGAGATGCCGGGCATAGCCCCTTAACTGATAAAAATACAGCGCACCTGCAAGGTGCGCTGTATTTTTGCCTGGGTGCTCCTTGGAGCAGGCCTTTTCTTTATAAGCTTTTTCAAACATTGAAATACCTAGGATGCGCTTTTTTCCTCATCCTCAGGAGCCGGAGCGGGATCCTTTAAGCAGACAATGGCTGTTTCCACCTGGTGATCCTGTATGTCGGTGACCTTGATCATAAGCTCCGGTGTCTCCACCTCCACAACACTTCCATCCTGGGGAACAGTCCCCAGAGCGCCGAACACCAGACCGTTAAAGGTATCACAGTCCTCATAGGTGAGAGGAACGCCCAGAGCCTTGGACACATCATCCAGAGAGGCGCTGCCGTGAATTTTCCAGGTTTTGGAATCAATAGGCTCAATGGGGAGAGGTTCATCCTCTACGGTTTCATCGTCGTTAAATTCTCCCACCAGCTGCTCCAGAAGATCGTTCATAGTGATAATACCGCTCATGCCGCCGTATTCGTCTAAAACCACGGCAAGATTATTGCGGGTGTGCTTCATATTGCGGAAAAGCACATCGGCCTTTACGTTTTCAGGAACGAAATAAGCGGGCTTCACTGCATTTTTCATAATGGACTCCCGGCTCTTGTCCTCCAGACGGAAGTAGTCCTTAGCATTTAAAATGCCCACAATGTTGTCTGCGGACTCATCACAGATGGGGTAGAGTGTGTGTCTGCTGTTGTAAATGGTGTTTTTCCAGTCCTCTGTGGACTCCTCCAGCCAAAGAAGGGTGATTTCCGTTCTGTGGGTGGCAATCTCTCCAGCAGTCAGATCATCAAATTCGAAAACGTTCTGTATAAATTCCTTTTCCTGGTGGTCAATAGCGCCCTTTTCACTGCCGGCGTCCACCATCATTCGGATTTCCTCCTCGCTGACCTCATCATCCTCTGCGTTTGGATCAATCCCAAGAAGCCGCAGCACTGCGTTTGTGGACAGGGTGAGGAAAGCAACAATGGGGGTGCAGAGCTTTGCAATGGTGCTGAGCAGGGTGGCCATGCCAAGAGCCAGAGCCTCTGCCTTGCGCATTGCCACACGCTTGGGAACCAGCTCACCGAAAATCAAGGTAAAGTAAGACAGGATGATCGTGATTACCACCATGGAAATGGTGTTCAGGGTTTTTGCCGGAATGGGCACACCCAGAGAGATCAGCCAGTCTGTCAGCATATCGGAGAAGTTTTCCGATGCAAAGGCACTGCCCAGAAAGCCGGACAGCGTGATAGCCACCTGAATGGTGGACAAAAAGCGTGAGGGCTGGCTGGTGAGCCTGGCAAGGCGTATGGCACGCTTATTGCCTTCTGCGGCCAGCTTGGCCAGCTTGCTGTCGTTCATGGAAATCACAGCGATCTCGGCGCTGGCAAAAACTGCGTTCAGTGCAATAAAAACGATCTGTAATAAAATCATTAAAAAAATGGAATCTTCCAAAGTAAATCCTCCTTAAGAATGCTATATAAAACGCTGTAAAACACAAAAAGACACAACCTGCTGCATACCGTATCATTCGCGTAAGCACAGGCTATGTCCTACTAAGCTCAATATATAGCAAACAGGATAATTATCTCCGGTGTTACTGTCTCCGTCGTCCATGGCGTATGTATGTTTCTCCTTTCCCATATGATAGATACGATTTTTATTCTATCGGAAAATGTGCAGTACGTCAATAAAAAGTTTATAAAATTTGCAAACAACATGGGGAAATCCTTATCTTGACATTTCGTGCAGCATTCTGCTAAATAAAAGGGAGGGGAATGGCTGAGTGTAGGTAAGCCGTTGTGGATGGCTGCAGGGGTTATAAAAAGGCAGAGACAAAATGAACGTTATAATCAGGAAGAATTGCGCAAGTACACAAAAGAATTCCTGAAGAAATATTATGAAGAAAATAAAGCGCCTGTGAAAGCAGGATTATACATTTCAATAGGAGGCACAAATATGTTATTAGCAGAACATAGATATACATTAAATGACAAAGAAATCATACTTCGCAGTGCAAGACTGGATGAAGCACAGATGCTGATTGATTATCTGAAAACTGTAACAGGTGAGACAAGATTTTTAATGTGTGAGCCGGACGAAATAGAATATACGCAATCACAAGAGGAACAGTTTATTAAGCTGCATAATGAGGCAAAAGATGCGATGCTGATATTGGCATTTGTGGATGGGGAATATGCAGGAAACTGTTCGTTTCAAAGCAAAGCTGGAAGTAGAAGAGCAGGTCACCGAGCTGGAATCGGAATAGCGCTTTATCAAAAATATACAGGTTTCGGTCTGGGGCGAATTATGCTGAATGTGCTTTTGCAAGAAATCAAGAATATTGGTTTTTCACAAGCTGAATTGACAGTAGTAAGCGACAATAAGAGAGCCTGTCATTTATATCAAAGCTTGGGATTTACGGAATGTGGACGAATTCCGAATGCCAACAGATACGATGATGGAACCTATTCGGATGATATTTTGATGGTTTTACAATTTTAGGAAGAAAAATCTTCATGAAAGCAGCATAACGCCAGGGTCAGTGCAGAAATGGAGTTGAACATGACGGAAGAACTATTGCGAGAGCTGAAAAAAATTACTCCGGAAGAACAGAAGATTCTTTCGGGGACACAGGAAATTGAAAAAAGTCTGTATATGTCGTCGGAAGCGGATGTGATTGACGCCAAAAAGCTTCTTGAGGCGGGAAAGATGATACAGGTGCGGACCCACACACGCTTTGTCCATTTTCCGAAGCATACACACAATTATATAGAAGTGATTTATATGTGCTCCGGCAGCACAAGGCATATTGTAAACGGAGAGGAAGTAGTTTTGAGACAGGGAGAGCTTTTGTTTCTAAACCAGAGAGTGACCCAGGAAATTTATCCGGCGGGGGAGAATGACATAGCGGTAAATTTTATAATCCTGCCTGAATTTTTTGATTATGGACTGAAAATGATGGAGACCGAGGAAAATCTGCTGCGGGACTTTATCATAGACTGTCTGCGGGGGGAAAATGGGACCAACGGTTATCTTCATTTTAAGGTGGCGGATATTCTCCCAGTCCAGAATCTTGTGGAAAATCTGATCTGGACCATTATGCACAGGCAGCCCAATAAGCGCAGCATCAACCAGGCCACCATGGGGCTTTTGTTCCTGCAGCTGATGAACTGCATGGATAAGCTGGAGACGGATGAGGGCAGCGGACGGCAGAAGCTGATTATCACGGTGTTAAGCTACATTGAATCCCATTATCGGGACGGAGAGCTCTCAGAGCTGGCAGAAAGTCTCCACTATGATGTGTACTGGCTGTCAAAGGAAATCAAAAAGCGTACCGGGAAAACCTATACGGAGCTTTTGCAGGCCAAGCGGCTTGGCCAGGCGGCGTATCTGCTGGGGACGACCTCTATGTCGGTTATGGAGGTGGCGCTGGCAGTGGGATATGACAATATCAGCTATTTTCACAGGATATTTCAAAAAAAATATGGCTGTACGCCCAGAGCCTACAGGCTTTCTGCGTCTCTTACCAGGCAGAAGGAGCACTGAGCGGATGGAATTTAAGACCTGGTTGGAAAAGAGTAATATTTCCGTGCAATAGAACAAACCGGAGAGAGCAAAACTGCTTCTCCGGTTTTTCGGACAGTCACATTCCAACGATTTTCCTGACGGTATTTGCCGTTCTTATTGTCAATTTGCTGCTGATATTTGCGCTTGCCGTTTTTGACCACCAGTTTGTCTTTTGATAATCTTTGCGGCTAAAAGACCAAAATATCACCTCTTTATAGTCCTGTATCTTTTCGAATTCTTCTTTCGGCGCTCCGATCTCATTAAACACGTCAGAAAAAGTAACCGGCGGGATAATAAAGATCAAATTATTATAGATTTCCTTGTTTTCAGTTCCCCACCAGTCAGGTGCGTTTTGTAAAATATCTTCAAGTTCTTCTTTCGATATGAAATAAACCGGAACGTCAAAACCAAATTGTTCTTTTATCATTGCTTCGATTCTGTTGGTTAAATCGACGGGACTATCCGCATCGTTTGAAAAAACCACATTGCCGCTGTTCAGATATGACTTGACTTCTGTAAATCTCAGTGTTCCAAAGCATTTTTTTAATTCTGCCATTGTTATTAGGTAATTATCTTTACTGCCTTAATTCATCGCTTTCCTTATTGTTGATTGGAAATGCCATAGTAACAGCAAATCCCCCTTGTTTTCCGTGATCAAAAGATACTGTTCCTTTGTGGGCGGAAACAATCTGTCCTACAATCAAAAGTCCTAAACCGTGCCGTGGCTCGGCAGTTCCATTGTCACTCATCATATAGTGGGGCGTAGTCCTGAGCTTTTCCAGCTTTTCATCCGTAACGCCTATGCCGTTATCTTCAATGATAATTTTGTATTCATCACTGCTTTTTTCAACCCATACCGAAATCGTGCAGCCGTCAGGATTGTGAGCTTGAGCATTTGTAATCAGATTTCCGATTGCCCGTTTCAGCAATTCCTTATCTCCCTTTATGACGCAGGCCGACAGTGCTTCGTCCGTGTTCCACTCTATGGGATATTTTTCTTCCATACCCAAATTGATAAAATCAACAACACTCTGTCTTGCAGCCGCTACGAGATTGACAGGCTTTGGATCCATTGGCTGCATATTATATTCTAGCTTGGACGCAAGGTTTAAGTCATTGATGAGATTCTTCATTTTTATACTTTGCTGACGGATAATCTGTGCTTTTTTTCTTTCGCTTTCCGGCAGGCTTTCGTTGTCCTCAATCTGTCCGGCATATCCCATGACCATAGAAAGAGGCGTGCGGATGTCGTGTGATACACCGGAAATCCAGTTTGCCCTTGCTGTCTCTTTTCTTTGCAGGTTTCGCTTCTGCCTTTGGAGAATATCAGATGTTTGATTGATTTTAGCGGCAAGGCCGGATAGAAGCCCTTTCTCCTTGACATAAACAGGCTCGCCCGAAGGCAGCGCCTGTATGCCGTTTGTAATCGGCTTGACGGATTTCAGCAGCTTGGAATTGGCAATCATATAGATCAGAAAAATCAAAAAAACATTCACACCTAACACAATAAGAACAGTATAGGG
>NZ_CEWDFQ010000040.1:0-14638 GCF_982438285.1 Acetatifactor sp.
CCACAGAAGCCTTCCTGATATCCTCCAGAGACTTAAAATGTCTCATGAGGGCCTTTCTTCTGGCCGGTCCTACTCCCGGAATGTCATCCAAAACAGACTTTACCTGCCCTTTGCTTCGCAGGGAACGGTGGTATTCGATGGCAAACCTGTGAGCCTCGTCCTGAATCCTGGTGATCAGCTTAAAGCCCTCTGAGCGGGTGTCTATGGGAAGCTCCACATTGTTAAAATAAAGCCCTCTGGTTCTGTGGTTATCATCCTTCACCATACCGCACACCGGAATGGAAATGTTAAGCTCCTTTAGCACCGACAGGGCGATATTCACCTGTCCCCGGCCTCCATCCGTGAGCAGAAGATCCGGAAATTTCGTAAAGCTTCCATACTCCTGATCCAGCTCCTTTTCCTGCAGCAGGCGGCTTTCCTCCATGCCGTGGAGAAAGCGCCTGGTAAGCACCTCCCGCATGCAGGCGTAGTCGTCAGGCCCGGACACGCTTTTTATTTTAAATTTCCGGTAATCACTGCGCTTGGGCCTGCCCTTTTCATATACTACCATGGAGCCTACGTTTTCAAAGCCATTGATATTGGAAATGTCATAGGCTTCCATCCTGTCAATGCAGGAAAGGCCCAGAAGCGACGCGATCTCCTTCACCGCGCCGATGGTTCTGCCCTCCTCCCGCTTTAGCTTCTCCCTGTCCTGATTCAAAATAAGCTTTGCATTCTGGGCGGCCAGCTCCACCAGCTTTTCCTTGCTTCCTATTTTGGGCACCCGCAGATACACCCGGCTTCCCCGCCTGTCGCTGAGCCATTTTTCAATGAGTTTTCCATCGGCGATCTCATACTGCAGCATCAGCTCCCTTGGGATAAAGGGGGTTCCCGCATAAAACTGCTTCACAAAATCCTCCAGAATACCTGGCTTATTATTTTCTGACACATTTGTCATATAATAGTGCTCCCGGCCGATGAGCTTTCCGTCCCGCACAAAAAATACCTGCACCACGGCCTCCGTCTCATCCTGATAGAGTGCAATGATATCCTTGTCCTCCCCCACGCCCTCTGTGATTTTCTGCTTCTGGGCCACCTGGCTGACGCTGTTGTAAAGGTCCCTGTACCTTGCCGCCTCCTCAAAGGCCATAGCCTCTGCGGCGCTTTTCATTTTCTCTTCCAAGTCCTTTAAGATCACATTGTAATTGCCGTTTAAGAATTCCAAGGCGGCATCCACCTGCTCTCTGTACTGCTCCCTGCTCACATAGCCCTGGCAGGGAGCCAGGCACTGCTTGATATGATAATTCAGGCAGGGTCTGTCCTTACCGATATCTCTAGGCAGACTTCGGTTACAGGTCCGAAGAAAAAACAGCTTGTTCAGCAGCTCAATGGTATCCTTCACTGCCGAAGCGCTGGAATAGGGGCCAAAATATTTTGACTTATCCTTTTTCATGGTTCTGGAAAACAGAATTCTGGGATATTCCTCCCCCACAGTCACCTTGATATAAGGATAGGTCTTGTCATCCTTTAAAAGAGTGTTGTACTTGGGGGAATTCTCCTTGATCAGATTATTCTCCAGCACCAAGGCCTCCAGCTCCGAATCCGTCACAATATACTCAAACCTCGCGATTAAGGACACCATTTTGTCGATCATGGGGCCCCTGCCGATATTCTCCCGGAAATAAGAGCGCACTCTGTTGTGCAGGTCCACAGCCTTCCCCACATACAAAATGACGTCTCTGTCGTCTCTCATGATATAAACTCCCGGCTTATGGGGGAGCTTTTTTAATTCTTCCTCTATCTGAAACATATCCGACCTCTTTATACTGCCTGTATTTCCTGGCTTCTATTTCCATTCAGCTGCATCAACCAAATTTTTTTCATTATAGCAAGGATGGGGAAACTGTTCAAGACAAGGACAGGCAATGCAAGAACAGACAAAGAAGCCGTCCTGCCAGTTTGGACGGCTTCTTTGCGATCATTTTGAGTTTATAGGATTTACTGCAGCAGTTCACTCTCCAGATCAGAGAGCATTACATCCAGGGCAGTGATTCCCCCTTCTGCTGTATACCACACCGCGGGGTTTGCCAGATAAATTATGTTTCCATCCTGATAAGCCCGGGTGCCTTTTACCAATTCATTTTCTACAATATCCTTTGCCAGCTGGGCGCCTTCCGTCTGTATTGCCGCATCCCTGTCCATTACAAAAATGTAATCGGGGTCTTTGTCCACAATAAATTCAAAGGATGCCTCGTTACCGTGAGTGGATGTGTCAGTATCTGCATCCACGCCAATATTTTCAAATCCGATCTCTCTGCCGATCAGAGAGCAGCGTCCGTCGTTGCCCAGAACATTGAAGCCGCCGCTGGTGGCCATGCCGATAATTGCGGTTTTATCCTGGGCAAAATCTGAAAGCGCCGCAATCCGGGCGTCAAAATCTGCCATCAGGCCGTCTACCTTTTCCTCCAGACCAAATATGGATGCAATGGTATAAGCATTCTTTCGTACGCTCTCCACAACGCCAAGCTCCGTATCCGTTGCCAGATACACCACCGGCGCAATCTCGCTCAAAGCGTCATAGGAGGAGGAAAGCCGTCCGCCGATAAAAATCACATCCGGCTCACAGGACATTACCGCTTCCAGATCCGCTTCCTTGATGGTGCCAAGATTGGCTATATCCTGAGTAGTATAATCCTGCAGATAATCTAAGGAGGTCTGGGCGCTCCCCACAACACGGTCTCCCAGGTCAAGGGCGTCCAGAATGTCCAGAGCCGCCATATCCAAAATAGCAATACGCTCAGGATCATAGGGAACCTCTATTTCCGCTTCCGCCGATTCCGCATTCAGCGCCGTAATTACAACCGTTTCCGGCAGGGCTTCCGCTGCTTCCTGTGTTGTTTCCTGTATGGTTTCCATACCCTCCGCAGCAACTTCTGTGGCCTGTGCCGCCTCAGTGTCTGCCACACTGCTTTCCTGAGCAGAACCCGCTACCTCTGCGGTATTGTTTGCGCATGCTGTCATCATAGCTGCCATAGAAAGGGCAAAAATAAAAGATATAAATTTTTTCATATATTCATTCTCCTTCATCTTAATAATAGATAGATAACGGTTTCCCCTGAATTTCCATAATCTCAAAGTCAACCTTATAAATAGCAGACAGATTTTCTTTTGTCATCACTTCTGCTACCGTACCGAATTTTGCGATTTTTCCATCTACGAAAGCGCAGATATAATCGGAATAAAAGGCCGCATAATTAATCTCATGCAGTACCAAAATCACCGTCTTTCCCAGTTCATCGCAAAGCCTGCGGACGGTTTTCATCATGTTGGCGGCATGATAAATGTCCAGGTTGTTGGTGGGCTCATCCAGCAGAACATATTCCGTGTCCTGGGCAATCACCATTGCGATCATAGCCCTCTGCCGCTGTCCGCCGGACAGCTCGTCGATAAACCTGTCCTCAAACTCCTCCAGCTCCATATAGGCTATGGCTTTGCTTATAATGGCTTCGTCCTCGCTGGCGGCATGAGAGCCGGAATAGGGAAAACGCCCAAAGGTCACCAGCTCCCTGACAGTGAGCTTCATCTGGATATGGTTGGTCTGGGTGAGAATCGCCAGCTTCTTGGAAAGCTCCTTGCTCTTCCACTTGGAAATATCCTTCCCGTGAAAATCCACAAGCCCTGCATCCCTGGCAATCAATCTGGACAAAATACCCATTACCGTTGATTTTCCGGCTCCGTTTGGACCAATCAGAGATATCACCTTCCCCTTGGGAATCTCAAAGCTCACCGAGTCCACAACCTTTTTGCCGTCATATTCTTTTACTAGGTTTTTTACCTGCATCCTTTGGTTACACACTCCTTTTTCTCAACAATAGGTAGAGGAAATAAATTCCGCCGCCCACCGTAATAAACACGCTGATCGGAACCGCGTAGGTGTATACATGCTCCACAATCATCTGCCCGCCAATTAAAATCAGCATTCCGAATAATATGGACCCTGGTATCAGCTGGCTGTGGCGGTATGTGCGCAAAAGCTGTCTCGACAGATTGGCAATAATCAGTCCCATGAAGGAAATCGGCCCCACCACAGCAGTTGCCACGGCGATGGACAAGGTTACGCCAAGAAGCAGTCTGCGGATGCTGCGGTCATAGTCCACGCCAAGGTTGACAGCCTGTTCCTTTCCCAGCGTCAGCACATCCAAAAGCGCCAAATCCTTTCGCAAAAAGAAAATAATCGCACCCAGAGTCAAAATGGAAAACACAATGATTTCTGAATTTACATTGCTGAAGCTGGCTACCAGGGTTGCCAGCAGACTATCGTATTCGTTGGGGTCCATGACCCGGGTGAGCGTAGACTGTATGCTCCCGAAAAAGGAGGTAAGCACCGTGCCGATCAGCAGCACATAAAGTACATTGTAGTTTGTCTTTTTAAACAGGTAGCCATAAATGACTGTGGCGGAGATTCCCATAATGACCAAATCTACTCCAAAAGCCAGGTTGGCATTCACTGCTATCACACTGCCGGAGCCTGCCACGAACACCACCGCCGTATGAATTAGTGTGTACAGGGAATTCATCCCCAAAAGACAGGGCGTAACAATCGTGTTGTTGATAATGGACTGAAACACAAGAGAGGCTCCCCCAATGGCAAAAGCCGCAATCAGCATTACAATCAGCTTCGGAATCCGCAGCTTCATGGCATAGCTGAAATACTTAGGATTGATATCCACCAAAAGATAAGCCCCGGCGGCCAGCAGAACAAGCACTGCCAGCACAATCATTTTCCGCAGATTTCTTTTATATGCAGCTGTTTTTTTCATTCTCTGCCACCCCCTTTAAGCACGAGGGAAATTTCTGCGCTTCTCTTGTCTGTCCTTCCAAAGCGGACCGCCTTTCTTCCATACTTGAGCCGGTAAAGAAGAAGTCCGATGAACAAAATACTGCCAATAATTCCAACGATCAGTTCGATGGGAAGCTCATAAGGCCAGACCACGATTCTTGCTATCATATCACAGGCAAGGACAAAAGCTGCGCCAAATAACGCCGTATCCACAAGCGTTCCCCTGATTTTGTCTCCCTTGAACATGGAGACTATATTGGGCACGATCAGGCCAATGTAGGAAATAGAGCCTACCACCACTACTACAGAGGCAGTTATCATCGCTGCGATGGACAGCCCCAAAAACATCACCAGGTTATAGTGGACACCCAGATTTTTGGAAAAGTCCTTTCCCATTCCCACAATGTTAAAATGATTGGCAAAGACAAAGGCACAAATCACCAGCGGCACTGTCAGCCATACCAGCTCGTAGTTTCCCTTCAGCACAATGGAAAAGTGTCCCACCAGCCAGGAAGACAACGCCTGGGTCATCTCATATTTGTATGCAAGATAGTTGGTAATGCCGCCGATTACATTGCCAAACATGATCCCCACCAAGGGCACCATGACCACGTCCTTAAACTGAATCCGCTGGATAAACCATACAAAAAGCCAGGTTCCCAATATAGCGGTCACAAAAGCAAAAAACGCCCGGCTCCAAAGGGTTGAATGTTGAAAGAACAAAAGGGCCAGCAAAATGCCGAATTGGGCGGAAGAAATGGTAGCCCCGGTGGTGGGAGACACAAATTTATTCATGCAAAGCTGCTGCATGATCAGTCCGGCTACGCTCATTCCTACTCCCGTACATAAAATAGCCAGAAGACGGGGCAGACGGGAAATCAAAAAAATCTC
Source organism: Acetatifactor sp. (assembly GCF_982438285.1). Lineage (NCBI taxonomy): Bacteria > Bacillati > Bacillota > Clostridia > Lachnospirales > Lachnospiraceae > Acetatifactor > Acetatifactor sp. The sequence goes on from NZ_CEWDFQ010000040.1 coordinate 5,711, forward strand.
CAGCTGCTCGCCATTTCCCGAAAGCAGCCCTTCTATATTCAGGTCAATCACGCCCACAAACAGGGAGTAAACTGATAATAGCAGCAGCACCCCTGAGAGAATAATCGTTGATTTGTATTTCCTTATAAATATCCCTCCTTCTGGTTAGTTTCAACTAACAATATAGTATAGGGATACACCGAAGGGTTTTCTGCTCCAATTCATGTGGTTTTTAATCCAAAACGTAAGGCCTCCTCCAGGTGAAGGTTTGTTTTCTTTCGATACTGGGCAGGCGAAACTCCCATTACCTCCCGAAATGCCTTTGCAAATTTGCTGCTGTTGTCGTACCCCAGCTCCCCGGCAATATCAGCAATGGTACGACTGGATTCCGTCAGGGCAGCAGCCGCCCGGTACATCTTATACGCCCTGATGCACTGGTAAACCGTCTCCCCATAGACGCAAAAAAAGCTTCTTTTCAATTCCCCCACAGATACCAGCAGTTCATCCGCAAGCTGTGCAATGGTCACCCTCTCGCCTTTATGCTCCTCCACAAATGCGAACACCCTTTTTGTCAAAGCAATCTGCATTTTCGTATAGGTATGCTGCTTTGTCCGGGAAACATCCTGATCCCGACAGGAAAGAAGCAAAAGCAGCTCCAGCACCTTTACCTTAAAATATTCTTTCCGGATGGGCTCCGGAACCGTGTAAAGCTCCGTGAAAATGTGCTCCAGTCTCTCAGTGGAGCGGATAATAAAGTGATCCTCCCACTCAGAAAATTTCGGCAAAATAGAAGCAATGTCTATCTCCGCAGCCTCTAACAGCCTCTCAGCATACCCCTGTGCCTGCTTTGGATGAATCACAATAGACACCCCATGATAATGTCCGGTGGGACAGCGCAGCATTGCATGGCTGCAGCTAGCCCTGTGAATAGCTATGTCTCCTTTCTCCAAATAAAAAAACTTGTGTTCCGATTCACACTCCAAGCGGCCTTCTCTGCAATGAGTGATCTCCAAAAGATGATCGGGATATTCCGCACAGTTTTCAAAGGAAAATGTATGTACATCCTTAAAGGCCAGCCATACTCCCGGAAGGACCATATATTCTGTAATCACTGCCCCACCTTCTTGGCTTTGAAATTCATATAAATTGGGGCCTCCGCTCTTTAGAGCGATCACCTCCGAATGCTTTTCAAATCCTGCCACCCGGTAGCCTCCGTTCTCTATGACACTTCTCAGCTCTCCATCCGGAATCTCTTTCTCTGTGCAGATCACAGTTTCTCCCTGGGTGTGAGAAGAAACAGCGCTAAGCACCGGAAAAGCATTGTGCACCGCGGCATTGATTCTATTTTCACAGGAAGCTCCCCTCATTCCTGTGACCTTTACTTTGATTTTTTTCATTCTCTCTCCCGTTGTCAGGTTGTGATGTTTTGCCCAAATAGTTACCGAGCCATTATAGCACAATTTTCCATCTCTGCTGCCCGCCGGGAATTGAGAATTTCTCTCATTGTCGGCCAGGAATCATGTTTGTCACTTTTTTATGATTCTTCTTGACGATCTAACAGTCGTTAGATATAATATGACTAACGACTGTTAGACACGGAGGGCTCTTTAAGTGAATACAACACATGAGCGAATACTAAGCGTATCACTGGATTTGTTTTCTGAAAAAGGATATTCGGCGGTATCCATTAGGGATATCTGCAGGCAGGTGCAAATAAAGGAAAGCTCAGTGTACTATCATTTCAAAAATAAGCAGGCGATTTTTGACGAGCTGATCTCTCGATTTCAGAAATATGCGGAAAGCATGATGAAAAAATTAGAATCGGCATTAAACGAGAAAAATAATCATCCCGGCGATCATTTCTATCTGTCTGTCTGTGAGAATTTTTTTGAAAACTATCTTATGGATGAATTCTGCAATAAAGTAATACGCTTGTTGTGGATCGAGCAGTTCCATAATGCGCAGGTAAAGGAAGTATATGACTATTGGATTTTCACGAAGCCTTTAGGCATTCAAAGTGAAATTTTTGAAATGCTGGTAAGAATGGGAATTCTTTGCAGCGCCGATAGCAAATATCTTGCTATAAAGTATTATGCGCCTATTTTCTTCTTTGCACAAAAATGGCTATTCAGTGGAAAGTTAACTGATGAAAACAAAAATGGTTTTCGTACAGACGCTTACCAATACATCCAATGGTTCTTTGCTGAAATAGGAGGGACACACAATGGCTAATATTGTTATAACGGGCGCAAATCAAGGAATCGGATATTTTATTGTTGAAAACCTACTGCGTTCCGGAAGCAAGGTCGCAGTTTTGGACATAGCGACAGATCATCTTGAGACGATAAAATCAGCCTATGAAAACTCATTGTTGTTATACAAGGTTGATGTGCGAAACGAGAATGATTTGAAGGATGCCATAAAACAAGTAATTGCAGCATTCCACAACATTGACATTGCAATTCACAATGCCTGTAAATGTACTTTCACATCGGAAGCAGATACCGCTCTGGAGGTATATAGAGACGTTCTGGATGTGAATTATTTTGGCGCATTACGGCTTGCAAAGGCGGTTTTGCCTGATATGCGCCGAGCCGGCCATGGACGGGTCATTTTTACTTCCTCCGGAGTCGGCGTTACGGGCTTTGGCAATATTTCGCCTTATGCTTCCTCGAAGGGAGCAATCGAATCGCTTGCCAAGTGCCTTGAAATTGAAAATCAATGCTATGGCATTACGTTTCATGTGTTTCACCCGCCGCTTACAAACACCGCCGCTGCGGCAGGCCTGCCCATTCCTGCAGAATTTATGGCAGATGCAGCAAAGGTCGGCAAGGGGCTTGCTAAGCATATAGATTCAAAGAAATTTGTTATATGTCATTCGTTCAGTCAGGCTGTGCAAATGAAGCTTTGCTACCGCCATCCACTTTTTATGGGTAAAAACATGTGGAAAATGACAGCGAGAGCAGAGCGAAGCAATGAACATTAATATTCCGAAGGAGGAATATCATGCCGTCTCTCCAATCCGCTCCGCGCTGCTCTCCTTTCTTTATCAATCCACTCTTCCACCGGAAAAGAGTCCTACCGATGGGTCCTGCTTATCCTGTGGCTTATCTGTCCCCTCCGGATTTACGTCTTGCGCTTTTACTTCCTTGGACTCTATGTCCTCTGGCTTCGTGTCCTCCGGTTTCGTGTCCGCCGGTTTTGTGTCCGCCACAGGCTCCGGACCGCCTTCCTCCGCAGGCTGTTCCTCTTTTGGCTGTTCCTGCGCTGCTTCCTTCTGCTCTTCCTTTACAGACTTCTCATCCTCTTCCCCGGATTTCTTTTCCTCCGGCTCGGGCAGTCCCTTTTCCCGGCGGAAAATTTCCATAAACTCCTTGCCTGTAATGGTTTCCTTCTCAATCAGGAATTCGGCCAGCTTATCCATAAGCTCTCTGTTTTCCCGAAGCAGGGAAAGAGCCTTGTCATAGCTCTCCTTTAAGATCTCCACAACCTCCGCGTCGATCTCAGCCGCCGTCTGGTCGCTGCAGTTTAAGGCGGCTCTGCCCTCCAAATACTGGCTTTCTATGGTTGCAAGCCCCATCAGGCCGAATTTCTTGCTCATTCCGTATCTTGTGATCATGGAGCGTGCAATCTCCGTGGCCTTTTCGATGTCGTTGGCCGCTCCGGTAGTCACGTTTCCAAAGACGATCTCCTCTGCCGCCCGGCCGCCTACCAGTCCCACAAGCATATCCCGAAGCTCCGCCTCCGTATTGAGATATTTCTCCTCCTCCGGCACGTGCATCACATAACCCAGGGCTCCCATGGTACGAGGAACAATGGTAATTTTCTGCACCGGCTCGGAATTTTTCTGAAGGGCGCTGATCAGCGCATGTCCCACCTCATGATAGGAGACGATTTTTCTCTCCTCCTTGCTCATGATGCGATCCTTCTTCTCCTTGCCCACCAGCACCTGCTCTACTGCGTTGAACAAATCCTGCTGGTTTACGTACTGTCTGCCTTCCTTCACCGCGTTGATGGCGGCTTCGTTGATCATATTGGCAAGATCGGAGCCAACAGCGCCGCTGGTTGCAAGGGCGATGGCATCCAGATCCACCGTCTCATCCATCTTTACATCCTTGGAGTGTACCTTCAAGATCTCCACACGGCCCTTTAGATCCGGCTTGTCCACAATAATGCGCCGGTCAAAACGGCCCGGCCGCAGAAGGGCCTTGTCCAAAATCTCCGGTCTGTTGGTGGCGCCCAGAATCAAAATGCCCTTGGAGCTGTCAAAGCCGTCCATCTCAGACAAAAGCTGATTTAAGGTCTGCTCTCTCTCCTCGTTTCCACCGCCGTACTTGGAATCACGGCTGCGGCCTATGGCGTCGATCTCGTCGATAAAGATAATGCAGGGCGCGTTCTTGGTGGCTTCCTTAAACAGATCACGAACACGGCTTGCACCCACGCCCACATAAAGCTCTATAAAATCGGAACCGGTGAGGGAGAAAAAGGGAACATGGGCTTCTCCCGCCACTGCCTTGGCAAGCAGGGTCTTGCCTGTTCCGGGAGGGCCCACCAGAAGCGCTCCCTTGGGCAGCCTTGCCCCGATCTTGGAATATTTCCCCGGATTGTGCAGAAAGTCCACGACCTCTACCAGAGATTCCTTTGCCTCATCCTCGCCTGCCACATCCTTAAAGGTTACCCCTGTCTCCTTCTGCACATAGACCTTGGCATTGCTCTTGCCCACACCCATGGGGCCGCCGCTTCCGCCCATCTTGCGGAAGATAACCCCCAAAAGGATCCACATCAGAACCACGGGCAGCACCACATACACCAAAATGTCCATAATCCGGCCGGAATTGTCGGAAAGCACACGGGTGCCGTCCACACCATGCTCCTCCAGCCGGGCAGTCAGCGTATCCAGATCCTCCATCAGCACAGTGGAATACTGTACCGGGAACTGAGACATATAAAAGGCGTATCCGTTCTGAGGCATATTCTCCCCGCTGGCGCTTTCCTGCTGCTTCAGGGTGAAAATGATAACCCCGGTGCTCTGCACCTGCACAGCCTCCACCTGATCCTCATTCAGATACTGCAGAAAGTCTGTGTAGCTTACGCTCTGGGTTCCCGTGGAACTGCCAAACAGCAGATTCCACAGCATAAACACGATGAGAACCGTGCTTAATCCGGCCAGCACCAGCATCAGTATACTGGGCTTTCTGGGCGGCTGCCCGCCGCCGTTTGAACCGTTTCCATTCTGTCCGTTGCCGCGGCCGTTGTTGTAGCCCCCTCCGTTGTCGTATTGATTCATATGATTATCCATAGCAGCTCCATTTCTTATTCTAGTTTATACCATTTTATAAAAAGTAATCTGCTCATTTTCGATATTCAGCAGTAAGCTCCTTTTATTATAGAGAGAACCCTTTGAGAAATCAATAGCGTAAATATGAAAAAAAACGGGTATCTCTAAAACTTTTCTTAAATTCCAGAGCATTTGCCATTGATTTTAAACTGTTTTTTTTGTATGATAACAAATAGATGTTTTTTACAAAAGGATTGGAGAACCAAATGGGAAAAATCGGCTTCGATAACGATATCTATCTCAAAATGCAGTCCGAAAAGATCAAGGAGCGCATTTCCGCCTTTGGGGGAAAGCTCTACCTGGAATTCGGTGGAAAGCTTTTTGACGATTATCATGCTTCCAGAGTGCTGCCAGGCTTTAAGCCGGACAGCAAGATCAATATGCTGGCCCAGTTAAAGGATCAGGCGGAAATTGTCATTGTGATCAACGCAGCGGACATTGAAAAGAATAAGGTTCGGTCCGATTTGGGAATCACCTACGACTTGGATGTGCTGCGGCTCATAGACGCCTTTCGGGGATACGGCCTTTATGTGGGGAGCGTGTGCCTCACCCGCTTCGCCGGACAGCCAAGCGCCATCGCCTACCAGAAAAAGCTGGAATCTCTTGGAATGAAGGTTTACCGCCATTATCCCATTGACGGCTATCCCTCCAACATCCCTTTTATCGTAAGCGACGAGGGCTATGGGAGGAACGAATATATTGAAACCACAAGGTCTTTGGTGGTTGTCACCGCTCCAGGACCCGGCAGCGGAAAAATGGCCACCTGTCTTTCACAGCTGTATCATGAATACAAACGGGGCATTCAGGCGGGCTACGCCAAATATGAAACCTTCCCCGTCTGGAATCTGCCCTTAAAGCATCCTGTGAATCTGGCCTATGAGGCCGCAACGGCAGATTTGAACGATGTGAATATGATTGATCCCTTCCATTTGGAGGCCTACGGCGAAACCACCGTAAATTACAACAGGGATGTGGAAATTTTCCCTGTGCTCAGCGCAACCTTTGAGAAGATCATGGGGAAATGCCCCTACAAGTCACCCACCGACATGGGTGTCAATATGGCGGGCTTCGCCATCATTGACGATGAAGCGGTGCGCAAGGCCTCCAATCAGGAGATTATCCGCAGATATTACAGCGTTTTGTGCCAGAAGCGTCAGGGAAATGCCGACGAGGAACAGATTTACAAGCTTGAGCTTTTGATGAAGCAGGCAGGCATCACCATTGAGGACAGGCCTGTGGTCAGCGCCGCAAAGGTAAAGGCGGAAGCCACCGGAGAGCCTGCAGCGGCCATAGAGCTTCCAGACGGACAGATTATCACCGGCAAGACAAGCGCACTTTTGGGCGCTTCCTCGGCAATGCTGTTAAATGCGCTGAAGGTTCTGGCAGGAATCGAGGATCAGGTGCAGTTGATTTCCCCCGCAGCCATTGGCCCCATTCAAGATTTGAAGGTAACCTATCTGGGCAATAAAAATCCAAGGCTGCACACAGATGAAATTTTAATCGCCCTTTCCATTTGTGCTGCCACAGATGACAAGGCCAAAAAGGCCATTGAGCAGTTAAAGAACCTTAAGGGCTCCGAGGTGCATTCCAGTGTTATTTTATCCCAGGTGGATATGAATGTATTCCGAAAGCTGGGCATAAACCTCACCTGCGAGCCGGATTATCAATCCCAGAGGCTTTACCATAACTAATAGAATCCTATATAATAATAACGAAAGAAAAGTTTTGAGCAAAGAGGCTCCCTACGGGGTCTCTTTCTCTTTTTTTACAGCATGCTTTTGGAAAAAGGAGGTACTATTATGGCAGTAAAATATGTGTTTGTAACAGGAGGCGTTGTCTCAGGTCTTGGCAAGGGTATCACAGCCGCATCCCTGGGAAGGCTTTTGAAGGCCCGGGGCTATAAGGTCACCATGCAGAAATTTGACCCTTATATCAATATCGATCCGGGCACCATGAATCCCATTCAGCACGGGGAGGTATTCGTCACTGATGATGGAGCGGAAACAGACCTGGATTTGGGACATTATGAAAGATTCATTGATGAAAGCCTGGACAAAAATTCCAATGTGACCACTGGAAAGGTATATTGGTCCGTTCTGCAGAAGGAACGCAGAGGCGACTACGGCGGAGGCACCGTTCAGGTGATCCCCCACATCACCAATGAAATCAAAAGCCGCTTTTACCGCAACTTTACCGATCCGGACACCCGCATCGCCATCATTGAGGTAGGGGGAACCGTCGGCGATATTGAAAGTCAGCCCTTTTTGGAATCCATCCGTCAGTTTCAGCACGAGGTTGGTCATGAGAACGCTATTTTGATACACGTTACTCTGATTCCTTATCTGAAATGCTCCCAGGAGCTGAAGACGAAGCCCACCCAGGCAAGCGTAAAGGACCTGCAGGGCATGGGTATCCAGCCGGATATTATCGTCTGCCGAAGCGAGCATGCCCTGAACCAGGCAATCAAGGATAAAATCGCGTTGTTTTGTAATGTTCCCAGCAGCCGTGTGCTGCAGAACCTGGATGTGGAATATCTCTATGAGGCCCCCCTTGCCATGGAAAAGGAGCATCTGGCCCAGGTCGCCTGCGAATGCCTGCACCTGGAATGTCCCGAGCCCGATCTCACGGATTGGACCACTATGGTAAACGATCTGCGCCATCCCACCGACGAGGTAAAGATCGCTCTGGTTGGAAAGTATGTATCCCTGCACGACGCCTACATCAGTGTGGTGGAGGCCTTAAAACACGGTGGAATCACCAACCACACCACGGTGAACATCAAATGGATCGACTCGGAGACTGTCACCCAGAAAAACGCTGAAGAGCTTTTGGGAGACTGCAACGGGATTCTTGTGCCCGGCGGCTTCGGCTCCCGGGGCATCGAGGGGAAAATTATCGCCATCCAGTACGCCAGAACCCACAATAAGCCTTTCTTGGGCCTGTGCCTTGGCATGCAGCTGACTATCGTGGAATATGCCCGCAATGTAGTTGGCTTTAGCGACGCCCACAGCGTAGAGCTGAACCCTTCCACCACCCATCCGGTGATCGCTCTGATGCCGGACCAGAACGGGGTTGAGGATATCGGCGGCACCTTAAGGCTGGGAGCCTATCCCTGTGTGCTGGACAAGGCCTCTAAGGCTTACGAATTATACGGGGAGGAAACCATATACGAAAGACACCGCCACCGCTACGAGGTAAACAACGATTACCGCAGTGTGCTCACGGAACACGGCCTGCGCCTTTCCGGCACCTCGCCCGACGGACGTATCGTGGAAATGTGCGAGCTCACAGAGCATCCCTTTTTTGTGGCCACCCAGGGACATCCCGAGCTGAAATCCCGTCCCAACAGGCCTCATCCTCTGTTTAAGGGATTTATCGCCGCCGCTTTAAAGGACAAGCATGGAAAATAAACAGAGAAATCCGCAAAAAGAGGGCGCCGCAAAATCATGATTTTGCGCGCCCTCTCTGCTTCCTGCAGGCTTTTTTAATTGTCTAAAAAATCATCACAGGCAGCAGCCGCCTCCTCCTGCATCTGCTCAAGCGCAGTTCCAGCTTCTTTAAAGACCTGCTGCATTTCTTCATAGTTTTCCTGTTTCTTTACCTCTGAAAGC